>JALWTJ010000186.1 GCA_027082895.1 Hyphomicrobiales bacterium
CCTTCAGGAAATCGGCCCGCTTGACCCCGTAGCTTTCCGCCAGCCGCATCAGGCGCCCTTCCAGACGCATCAGGCTCTTGTTGATGTCGTAAAGCTGCTCGATCAGGCTTTCGATGCGCGAATTGTTCAGTGCAAGGGATTTGACGATCCCGATCACTTCCGAGCGCAACGCCTTGAGCTTCTTGACTTCCTTTGCGTTCAGTTCCTGGGCGGCAAGCTGAATTTCCGTATGGGAATCCTGAAGCTTGCGCATCCGCGTATAAATGGAGGCAATCTTGTCGAACTGTTCCACTACCTGTGGACGCAATTCGCTTTCCATGGCCGAAAGGGACAGGTTGGCTTCGAACTCCTCCTCGTCATCGGATTCGCCCTCGCCTCCTTCCTTCTGCTTTTCCTCCTGCATGGTTTCCGCCACATGGGATTTTTCCGGCAACACGATATTGCCGTTGGGCCCGCGCAACGGAGGCGTTTCCTGGTTGACCTGCTTGGCATCCGGCCCCGCATAGGTCGCTTCCAGATCAATGATGTCACGCAAAAGGATTTCGCCTTCATTCAACTGGTCGCGCCAGATGATGATGGCCTGAAAGGTCAGCGGGCTTTCACACAAGCCCTCGATCATGGTTTCCCGGCCCGCTTCAATCCGCTTGGCAATGGCGATTTCGCCTTCGCGGCTGAGCAGTTCCACCGTACCCATTTCCCGCAGGTACATGCGCACCGGATCATCGGTGCGGTCCGATCCTTCCCGGGCATTGGACTTGCTGGTGATGGCGGTGCCGCCAACCGTGGCCAGCTGTCGGGAGGTGCCGGCCTTGGTGTCGGTTTCCTCCACCTCGTCCTCATCCATCACGTTGATGCCCATTTCCGAGAACATGGACATCATGTCCTCGATCTGCTCCGACTTGACCTGATCGGAAGGCAGAATGGCATTAATTTCCTCATAGGTGACATATCCGCGCTTCTTAGCGGTCCGGATCAGCTTTTTCACCCCGGCATCGGACATGTCCAGAAGCGGGCCGTCCGCGGCGGCGCCAGCATCCGCTCCGGCAACGGGGTCACGGGTTTTCTGCTGTTCATTCTGTTGGGTCTTAGTCGCCATCAAACTCTCCTGGCGCCCCATGCGGGCGGGACGGTTACGGGGTAAACCGGACCGAGCGTTAGCGGCAAGAGATTTGCGCATGGTAAAGATCGGGCAAACCGGCGGGGTTGATCCTGCGCCGTATGCGCGCCGCAACATCCCCTGGTTGGTTCCTGTGTCCGGCCTGCCACCATGGCGCATATCTGGTCATGAAACGCGAAAAAACGCGCAACACCGAAAAGTTTTTCAAAAACTCGGCGCCGCCCGTCCCGATGGCAAACCAAACCCCTCGATCAATGCTTCCGTGCCGTCCACACTGGTGATCTGGTTCTGAATGTCGCGCAACCGCTCAAATGATTCCTCGCTTGGTGCCTGCCCAAGCGCCAATTCGGCTGCCTTGAGCTCTCTATTTAATTCAACCGATTTATAATGCAAGGCCAGAGCGTGATTTAACCCGGTTCGTGCATCCGATTCATCAATTTCCGCTCCAATCTGCCACACCCCCTGCTTTTCCAGCATCGCGCGCATGCGCTCCATATCCGGGCCAAACCCCTGCTCCTGCAGCGCCAGAACCAGTTCTGCCCCGGAAATGGAAGGCTTGCCCGTCACCTGGTCCACCAGCACCGACAACATGCGGCGCGCCACCGGCGAGGAAAATTCCACCTGCGCCAGACGCTCGATCTGTGCCTGTGCCAGACGCGGATGGTTGACAAGGGCCGTCAGGATCACCGCCTCGCGGGAGGTGACCCCGCCCCCCGAAGCGGCCCGCAACAGGCGGGAATTGCGTAAGGTTTCCCCCACCGCCGGCCGGCCGGAATGCCGCTTTGCACCAGGGCTGTTGCGCCACTTCCCCCTGAAAGAGCCACCCACCGCCTTGTCGGGCGGTGCAAAAAACGCCTTCAGCCTTTCGTTGAACGCCTGGAAATAGTGCCGGTTGATGGTGCCGTTCTGGATGGTACGCACCCGCTCGGCCAGCCGTTCCTCCAGCGCCGCCCGCCCCTCCGGCGTTCCGGGCACCCCCCCCGCCGTTTCCAGATTCCACACCGCATCGGACAGAGGCACCGCACTTTCCACCAGTTGGACGAACGCTGCCGCCCCCTGTTCGCGTATCAGATCGTCCGGATCCTTGCCCTCGGGCAGGGTGGCAACCCGCACGCTTTTGCCCGGTGTCAGCAGGGGCAACACGATTTCCGTGGTGCGCGCCATGGCCCGTTGGCCCGCCCCATCCCCGTCAAAACACAGAACCGGCTGATCGCTCATGCGCCACAACAAGGCCATGTGCTCCTCGCTGAGAGCCGTTCCCAAAGGCGCCACACAGGCACCAAAACCGGCCGCATCCCCTGCGATCACATCCAGATACCCCTCCATGACGACCACCGGCTGGCCATTGCGCGCATTTTTTTGCGCCATATGGCCATTGTAAAGAGTGCGCCGCTTGTGAAACAGATCGGTTTCCGGGGAATTGAGATATTTGGCGCGTGCCTGAGGGTCCAGCGCCCGTCCGCCAAAGGCAATCACCCGTCCCCGGAAATCCGTGATGGGAAACATCACCCGGTTACGGAACCGGTCATAGGGCACCGCAATGCGCTCCCCGTGCACCACCAGCCCCGCCGCTGCCATCTGCTCGCCCGCAACGCCGTTGGCCGCCAGATGCTCCTTCAGACCGTTGCGCGAATCCGGGGCAAACCCGATCCGGAAACGGCTCTGGGAAGCATGGGACACCCCCCTTTGCGCCAGATAGCCACGGGCCCGTGCACCGATATTGTGAGCCAATGCCGCCTCGAAATAGGAAGCGGCCAGTTCCATGACATCATAAAGGCTGGCCCGTTCCCGGTCCTGTTTTTCCGCCCGCGCATCCCGGGCCGGCATTGGCACCCCGGCCTCTGCAGCCAGCTTTTCCACCGCCTCGGGAAAGCGCAACCCCCCATGCTCGGTCAGAAAGCGGAAATGGTCCCCCGACACCCCGCACCCGAAACAATGGTAACGGCCCCGCCGGTCATCCGCATGAAAGGACGGGGTCTTTTCCCCGTGAAACGGGCAGCAGGCCCAGTAATCCCCCCGGGCGGGCTGGCTTTTGCGCCGGTCCCACTGCACATATTCCCCCACCACCTGGGAAATGGGAAGGCGCTGGCGGATTTCCTCCAGAAATGTATCTGAAAAACGCATGGGGCCTGTTTAGCGCACTCCGCCCGAACGTTTCAATTTTTCCCGCTCAACCATTGGGGCAGGCCGGACTCGGCCCCAGCCTGAGGCTGTTTTCCATGGTCTCGATAATCGGGCTGATCACCGGTTTCAACGTTCTGGGAAACGAGAAATAGATATGGGCCGCCACCGGACAATTGGAACGGGTCATGGACTTGAGATAAAAAATGTCCTGCCCGGCAAACCCGGAAAACACGAACCAGCTGTTTCCCCCCGGCGCATAGGTAATGTCGGCTCCCGCACTCTCCAGCGCCGCCCGCTGCTGCGCCCGATAATCGGCAAAACTGTTCGCATTTCCGTTCCAGTAGTTGGCAAACACGGAAATTGTGATGTTGCCGTCCTGATTGCGCCAGCTTTCCCCATACCCGCTGTTCAGGTTCTGGGGCACGAACCCGTAGCGCGGCACGCGTGCCGTCACACCGAACTGCGCAACGGTAAAGGTATCCCAGGCCTGCTGGCTGATCGGGGGAATGTTCTGCCCAAGGGCAATACCGGGATTCCCCATGCTCCCCGCCACCAACAGAACAAGCATGGCTGCCCGTTTACGGAGCCATCCTGCAAAAAAGATATTTGATCCAGTCATCTTCGTCTCCTTTTGCCCCCCGGCAAAAAAGAACGGAACAACCCGATGCGAAAAGGTCAGCCGCCCAGAAGCTTCTTGACTGTCAACGCCGCCTTGCCGAAATCGATCCGGCCGGGAAAGCGCCCCTTGAGCACGGCCACCACCTTGCCCATGTCCCGCAAGGACTCCGCGCCCGTTTCCGCAATGGCCGCCTTGATCGCCTCGGTAACCGCTGCTTCGTCCAGGGGCTGGGGCAGAAACTCCTCGATAATGGCAATTTCCGCCCGTTCCTGCTCCGCCAGCTCGTCCCGTCCCGCCTCGGCATAGACCCGCGCCGATTCCTCGCGCTGCTTGACCATTTTCTGCAACAGCGACAGGATTTCCTGCTCGTCAATACCCTCGCTGCCGCCGCTGCGTGCTTCGATGTCACGATCCTTGATCGCGGCCAGTATCAGGCGCAAGGTACCCGTGCGCTGCTTGTCCCGCGCCCGCAGCGCATTCTTCATTTCCGTGTCTAGACGTGCCCGCATGGACCTTCACATCACCCGTTTCAAGGCTGCCAGCTATACCCCATCCCCCTGCCCGTTGCCAAGAGTCAAAAAACGTGCCGGGAGCCAAAAGCGCTCCAGACGTCAAACCATACCTGAATTGCCATTCCGCCCTCCCGCGGACACAGATTGCAAACCTGTCCCGCAGGGCGCTCCCCCTGCATCGGGCACTTGAGCCATGTCTCTTGACGAAGAAACACCGTTCAATATCACCTAACACGTTGAATTGTCGTCAGTTTTCAAACAGCACAGAAGATTGACCTGCCCATGGCCATCCTGTAATGTCGCGGCCGAAACACAGCCCCCACATCCCCGGTTCATCCCCCAACAACGGAGCTTGCCCGTGACCGGCTGGCCACAACACGCCCCCACCGCCATGATCCTGCTGCAGGACGGCACCCGCATCCCGGGTATCGGCATCGGTGCCACCGGCAGTGCTGCCGGTGAAATCTGTTTCAACACCGCCATGACCGGCTACCAGGAAATCCTGACCGACCCCTCCTATGCCGGTCAGATCATCACCTTCACCTTTCCCCATATCGGCAATGTGGGTACCAACCCTGAAGACATGGAAACCATCAACCCGGCATCCCGCTCCGGTGTCCGGGGGTGCATCCTGCGCGCCAACATCACCGCCCCGTCCAACTACCGGGCCGTTGGCCAGTTGGACCAGTGGCTCGCCAGCCGTGGCATCATCGGCATTGCGGGCATTGACACGCGTGCGCTGACCGCCCGTATCCGGGAAAAGGGCATGCCCAACGGCATCATCGCCCATCAGAAGAATGGACAGTTCGACCTGGAGGAACTGGAAAGCAAGCTGAAAGCCTTTCCCGGCCTTGAGGGGCAAGATCTGGCGATCAGCGTTTCCACCACCCAGACGCTGACATGGCAGAGCGGAGAATGGACATGGGGCCAGGGTACCGAAGAAATTGCGGACCCGGATTTTCACATCGTTGCCATGGATTTTGGTGCCAAGACCAATATCCTGCGCGCCCTTGCGTCCCAGTCGGCGCGGGTCACCCTCGTTCCGGCCACCGCCACCGCCCAGGATATTCTGGCCCACAGGCCCGACGGCATCTTCCTGTCCAACGGCCCGGGCGACCCGAAGGCCACCGGCACCTATGCCGTACCCGTCATTCAGCAATTGCTGAAAAGCGGCCTGCCCCTGTTCGGCATCTGCCTTGGCCATCAATTGCTGGCCCTGGCCCTTGGCGCAAAGACGAAAAAGATGCACCAGGGCCACCATGGGGCCAACCATCCGGTCAAGGATCTGGGAACCGGCCGGGTTGAAATCACCTCCATGAACCACGGATTTGCCGTGGACGGCACATCCCTGCCCCAAGGGGTGGAACAGTCCCACATCTCCCTGTTCGACGGGTCGAATGCTGGCCTGACGGTCCCCGGAAAACCGGTCTTTTCCGTGCAATACCACCCGGAGGCCTCCCCCGGCCCCCACGATGCCCACTATCTTTTCACCCGTTTCTTCAACCTGATCCGGCAACAAAAGGGCCTGCCCGAGCAACCCGAATTTTCCGCCCCCGGTCAAGCAGCGGAATAGGAACGCCCGCACGCAAGGCGATGCCAAACCGGCCCCATGTCAACACGAAAGGGGACCCGACCGGTTCAGGCTTTTCCAACCCCGCAACTCGCCCGGCCGGCACGAAACAACTGCGCGATCCGGTCGCCATAGCCTGCTTGCGCGCCAAGGGCCGAAATCACCCCCAGAAGCGAAAAACTCTGCAACCCTGCGGTTGCAGCATCAATCCGTTCATCAATATCACCACAGGCCTGCCCCTCACCAACAGCCCGTGCAATCCTTGCGGTGAAATGATCGAAATAATCCTGATACAGCGCCGAAACTTTCGGATGCGCCCGCAGGGGACCACAAGCAGTTCGGCTCAGATAACACCCCCGCCACCCCTCTGAGCGGGCCGCATTTTCAACACCATCCCAGAAAGCTTCAAGTCCTCTGACTCCGCCCTCTGCCAGTGCGGAATCGACCATGGAAACAAGGCTTTCATGGTAAACCTCGAGCGTTTCCGCGATCAGCGCCTCCTTGTCCGGCCAATAGCCGTAAAGAGCTTTTCGGCTGAGCCCGGTCGCCGCCACGATATCACTGTAAGAAGCAATCTCGGCACCCCGGTGCCAGAACAGCGCCACCACAGCTTCCACGATCTCCTTCCGGGTGGGCCGGATTTTTCCCGGAGCAGTCTGCATCATCGAATTCCTGTCCTCTTTTTCGTTCCGCATCTGCCACATGTCCCTCCCGGCATAGCGCATACCCCCCGGACCCAACACGGCGCACCACGCCATGACAGGCACGCAACCGCTGCAGCGGGCATGCAACCGCCACAATGACGACATGTTGCAGATTCATCTTGACAGAGAACGATCATTCTCGCAAGTTGTTGCAGAGAGAATGCTCGTTCTCATCCATTGAAGCAAGCAGATCTGAACCCGCCGCAACGCACCCGGCGGCAAGCATGGTGCCAACAGGACAGGAAACTTGACATGCCCCGCATTCATGTAGCAACCACGACCAGCGCCAGCCCCCGGACCTGTTGGGAACTTCTGGCGGATTTTGCGCACATCAACGCTTTCAACCCCAACCTTTCCAACTCCTATCTCATTCCACGAACAGACGGGAATGACGGCGAAATCGGTATTGGAACCTTGCGCCAGTGTGACCTGCAGGACGGCAAGAACTTCATCCGGGAAAGAATCATAGACTGGCAACCCGGCACCTCCTACACGGTTGACATATACGAGGGCTCGATGCCGCTGGATGAATCCAGATCAACCATCGGCGTGCGCCCCAATCCCGGAGGCGGAAGCACGGTCTACATGGATTTCGAATATACACCCAGCTTCGGCATACTGGGCCAACTGATGAACCTGGTGATGCTCCGGCCCATGATGACAGGAATGTTGCAAAAGGTGGTGGACGGTCTGGCACAGAAAGCGGAAAGCACTGCCCGAACCCGCACGGCGGCATGACAACCAGTCGCCCGACTCCTGATCCGTCTCGCAAGCTTCCCGTATTCCAAACTTGCGCTTCCCAAGCCATTGGGGAACCATTCCGGTATGGGGAGCCCCTCCGGCCGGACCGGGAATATTGCGCCCCGACCGGGCATCCCCCGCGGTTTTAATGGAAACCGCCTTGCCGCAGGTAAGAGAATCTGGATGAATTGATCCCATCGAACAGCAAGGTGAACGTGACATGGCATCCCCTACGAACTTTTCCCGAACCCAGATCGTGCTGCACTGGCTGATAGCAGCCCTTGTCGTCTTTCAGGTGATTTCCGGTGATGCCATCACCAGCCTGTGGCAACAGCGCATGGAAGGCACCATTGCCAACGAAGCCATCCCCACCCCGCACACCATCATCGGCATTGCCATTCTGCTGCTGGTCATTGCCCGTCTGATCATCCGCCTTCGCCGGGGCATTCCCGATCTTCCCGCCTCCGAATCCGCCCTCATGGCAAAGATTGCCCGCCTCACCCACTGGCTGTTCTATCTCCTGCTGCTGGGCATGCCCCTTTCCGGCATTACTGCCTGGTTCTTCGGGCTGCAGATCCCCGCCACCACCCATGCGCTGGCCAAGTACGTTCTCATACCCCTGGTCCTTCTGCACATTGCCGCCGCCATGGCCCACCACTTCGTTCTCAAGACGGACGTCATGCGCCGTATGGTCGACTGGAAACAGGGCTGACACGCGCACCCGGAAGGCACAGGGCAACCCGCGCCATCCCGCCACAAATCTTTTTTCAAGAAACAGATACAAATCAGGCCGGGTATCCCGTGGGACACCCGGCCTTTCATTGCCTCGCAGATATTGCCTCACAGATTCTGCAAAGCGGATCGGAACATCACGTCACCCGACCCGAAAACACCCGACCCGAAGAACCCTCCGGAACCGGCAAAAAACTATCGGCACTCGTTCAGCGCCGTGCCATCATCATTCCCGGAAACCGAAATGGAACAGGTTCCCGCCCCACCCTGGCTTTCACAACTGGAAATGGCCGTCTGCCTGGCCGAGGCCAAATCCGCCGACCCCGCGGCAACCCCAAGGGCGCCATTGCTGGAACGGGCAATGGCATAAAAGCCCGCATCCATCCGGAAACCCTCGGTACACGAACTGCCAAGGGCCGCAGCGCACTGTTCCGCCTTCTCAACGGACGGTGCAACCACCAGATGGGCCGTCCCATCGCACACAAGCCCGATGGTCGCTGCCTGCGCACTTCCCGCCATCATGGCCAGAGCCAATGCAATTCCTGAAATCCTCAACATGTCTTCCTCCTCAATTCGAAACCAGCCCATTGGCACCGGATCGGATGCCCTCCCGCCTGTTTCGAATCTAACACACAATTTCTATCCCGCAATACGGGCGAAAAAGCGGCACGCTGATTTCGGATTGATTCGTTTCCAGGGCTGTTGCTCTCCGAAACAACCAGTTTCCTGTCCCGATGAACCAGCCCGAAACAATGGGCCGGTCAAACGCTCTGTCCGGCGGCAAATCCGCTGCTCCAGGCCCCGAAGGAATCACAAAAACAATGGGCCGGTCAAACGCTCTGTCCGGCGGCAAATCCACTGCTCCAGGCCCATTGAAAATTGTACCCGCCCAGCCAGCCGGTAACATCCACCACCTCGCCAATGAAATAAAGGCCTGGCACGGACCGACTCTGCAGGGTCTTGCCGTCCAGCGCCCGCGTATCCACGCCCCCCAGCGTTACTTCAGCCGTGCGATAGCCTTCGCTGGCCACCGGCCGCACATGCCAGTCCCCGATTCGCCGCGCCACCTGCAAAAGAACCCCGTTCCCCAGATCAGCCAGCCGCCCCGCGACATCATCCAGCACCAGTTGCACCACCCGCCTGGGCAGGATCCCGGACAGGAAAACGCCGATTTCCTGCCGCCCGTTTTCCCGCCGCGCGCGCTTCAGCAGTTCAAAAGAATCGTGGCCGGGCGCCAGATCAAGCCGGATGTCCGCCCCCGGCTGCCAATAGGACGAAATCTGCAGAATCGCAGGCCCGCTCAACCCGCGATGAGTCAGCAACATATGGTCCGTAAAGGCCTGCCGGCCTGCCTCTGCCCGCACCTCCAGCCCGATGCCGGACAAGGGAGCCGTGCGCGCCAGCAAGCCCGGCTCGAATACCAGCGGCACCAGGGCGGGACGGGTCGGCACCACGTCAAGCCCGAACTGGGCAGCAATGCGGTACCCCAGACCCGAAGCCCCCATCCTGGGAATGGATTTGCCGCCACATGCAACGACAAGGGACCGGCAGATCACATCGCCCCCCTTCAGGCGGACGGAAAATCTCTGCCCTTCCCTGCGGATTTCTCCAACATCCTCACCAAGGCGCAACACCACCCCCGCCTGCCCCATGTCGGCAACGAACATGTCCACCACCTGCTGCGCCGAACCCGTGCAGAAAAGTTGCCCCTGCTTCTTCGGACACCATCCGATGCCCGCTCCCTCCAGACGCGCCACCATGTCGCGCGGGCCGAACCCGGCCAGTGCCGATAACATGAACCGGGGATTGGCGGAAAGGAAATGTTCCCGCCCCGTGTTCAGATTGGTAAAATTGCACCGCCCGCCCCCTGAAATGCGAATCTTTTCCCCCGGTTTGCGGTTATGTTCCACCACCAGAACCGGCCGGCCACGCCGGCCCGCCTCAACCGCACACATCATGCCGGCGGCCCCGGCGCCGATAATGACCACGTCGAAATGTTTCACCAGGCGAATGTCCTAAAGACGGGCAGCGGAGAACGTGTCGCATGCCCCCACATTGGCGCTGCTATATCCCTTCTCGAACCAGCGTTTGCGCTGGGCGGAGGTGCCATGGGTAAAGGTCTTGGGCACGGCAAACCCCTGGGCCTGTTTCTGCAGGCTGTCATCACCGATCTGGCTGGCCGCGTTCAGGGCCTCATCGATATCCCCCCGCTCCAGCAGGTTTTCCTGCCCCGCAAAGGCCGCCCATATCCCCGCATAGCAATCCGCCTGCAGTTCCACCTTGACCGACCAGGCATTGGCCTCCTCCGTGGAAAGACGGGGCCGGGCCGCATTGAATTCGGGCAGAACGCCGGTCAGCTGCTGCACATGATGGCCGATCTCGTGGGCAAGAACATAGGCCTGGGCAAAGTCCCCCGGCGCCCCGAAACGGCGGCGCAGGGTTTCATAGAAATCCAGATCGATATAAACCTTCCGGTCCCCCGGACAATAAAAGGGCCCCGTGCTGGCATTGGCCACCCCGCACCCTCCGGAACGGGTCTGGCCGGAAAAGATCACCACCGTGGGCGGGTCGTAAGTCAACCCGTTCTGGGAAAATACCTCGGTCCACAGATCTTCGGTTTCCTGCACCACCACCCCGACGAATTTCGTCATGTCGTCAGTGGCCACCGGGCCCGATGAAGGGGCCTGCCGGGGCGCCGGACCCGTGGAAAGGGTGCCGTTGAGCAATTGCGACGGATCCACCCCCAGCGCCATTCCCACCACCAGCAGGATGATAAGCCCCACGATTCCAAGGCCGCCGCCACGCGCACCGCCACTGCGCGGCATGCGCAATCGAGGCATGCCCCCGCCGCCGCCAAAACCGCCACCGCCACGCCTCTGGCCACGCCGGTCTTCGATATGAGAGCTGCGCTTGCGTCCCCGCCATTTCATCCCGATCGGCTCCCGGTCGTCTTTGTTGAATCACTGGAAACGGAGTGTGCCACATCCGCCCCGGCAACGCCACGCTTCGCTGCCATCCCGATTGCATACATGCCATTCCCATATGCAGCCGAAAAAGCATGGCCTTTACCCACCCCCTTCATCCGCTGTTCGTCCACGCATCAGGTGCAAAAGAAACATCCCGCATCCCCGGGCCGGACAGTAACGCGCCGACAGGTGGCGAAATTCCCCTCTCCCCCCGCAACATCATGGCTGGCAAAATCCGTTTGCTTGCGCTAAACACCGCCAGACCCATTTGACCACATCAAATTGCACACCTGCCCTGCCAGCAAAACCGGCACGGGACATGCCACAATGCGAGCCGCGCCATGCCAAAACGCACCGATATTTCGTCCATCCTGATCATTGGCGCCGGCCCCATCGTCATCGGCCAGGCATGCGAGTTCGACTACTCGGGCACCCAGGCCTGCAAGGCCCTGAAGGAAGAAGGCTATCGCATCATTCTGGTCAATTCCAACCCGGCCACCATCATGACCGACCCGGACCTGGCCGATGCCACCTACATGGAGCCGATCACCCCCGAAATCGTGGCAAGGATCATCGAAAAGGAACGCCCCGACGCCATCCTTCCCACCATGGGCGGACAGACCGCCCTCAACTGCGCCCTGTCCCTGAAGAAGATGGGCGTGCTGGACGAATTCGGTGTGGAAATGATCGGCGCCGACGCCGCGGCAATCGACAAGGCGGAAGACCGTGCCCTTTTCCGGGCCGCCATGGAAAAGATCGGCCTTGAAACCCCCCGTTCCATGCTGGCCCACGACATACCCGAAGCCCTTGCCGCCTTCGAGCATGTGGGACTGCCCGCCATCATTCGCCCCTCCTTTACCCTTGGCGGTACCGGCGGGGGCATCGCCTATAACCGCGAAGAATTCTTCGACATCGTGAGTTCGGGTCTGGATGCCTCCCCCACCACCGAAGTGCTGATCGAGGAATCGGTAGTGGGCTGGAAGGAATATGAAATGGAGGTGGTGCGCGACAGGAACGACAATTGCATCATCATCTGTTCCATCGAAAACGTCGATCCCATGGGCGTGCATACCGGAGACTCGGTTACCGTCGCCCCGGCCCTCACCCTGACAGACAAGGAATATCAGATCATGCGGGACGCCTCCATCGCGGTCCTGCGCGAGATCGGGGTGGAAACCGGTGGCTCCAACGTCCAGTTCGCCGTCAACCCCAAGGATGGCCGCCTGATCATCATCGAGATGAACCCGCGCGTTTCCCGTTCCTCGGCCCTTGCCTCCAAGGCCACCGGCTTTCCCATTGCCAAGGTCGCGGCCCGGCTGGCGGTCGGCTATACGCTGGACGAGCTGGACAATGACATCACCAGAGGCGCCACCCCCGCCAGTTTCGAGCCAACCATTGACTATGTGGTCACCAAGATTCCCCGTTTCGCCTTTGAAAAGTTTCCCGGCGCCAGCAACCGGCTGACCACCGCCATGAAATCGGTGGGCGAAGCCATGGCCATCGGCCGCACCTTTGGCGAAAGCCTGCAAAAGGCCCTGCGCTCCATGGAAACCGGACTGACGGGGCTGAACGAAGTCGGTATCCCCGGCCTCGGAGAGGGAGACGACAAGAATGCCATCCGCGCCGCCCTCGGCAAGCCGACCCCGGATCGCCTTCTGCATGTGGCCGAAGCCATGCGCCTGGGCTGGAGCAACGCCGACATTCACAAGGCATGCTTCATCGACCCCTGGTTTCTTGACCAGATCCGCGAACTGATCGAACAGGAAGAAAATGTCCGGCAACGTGGCCTGCCCCGGGATGCCGCCAACCTGCGGGCACTGAAGGGAGCTGGATTTTCCGATGCGCGGCTGGCAGAACTTGCCGGCACCGACCCCGATTCGGTCCGCGCCCTGCGCGAGCAACTGGACGTGCTGCCCGTTTACAAGCGTATCGATACCTGCGCCGCCGAATTTGCCGCCCCCACCGCCTACATGTACGCAACCTATGAAACCCCCTTTGCCGGGGAAGCGGCCTGCGAAGCACGGCCCTCGGACAGGGAAAAGATCATCATACTGGGGGGCGGCCCCAACCGGATCGGACAGGGAATCGAGTTCGACTATTGCTGCTGCCACGCCGCCTTTGCCCTGTCGGACGCCGGCCATGAAACCATCATGGTCAACTGCAACCCCGAAACCGTATCCACCGATTACGACACCTCGGACCGGCTGTATTTCGAACCGCTGACCGAGGAAGATGTCATCGAGATCCTGCGGGTGGAACGCCGCAACGGCACCCTGAAAGGCGTCATCGTGCAGTTCGGCGGGCAGACCCCCCTCGGGCTGGCCGACGCGGTCAAGAAGGCCGGCATTCCCATCCTTGGCACCCAGCCCGCTTCCATCGATCTGGCGGAGGATCGCGACCAGTTTTCCCGCCTTCTGGGACAACTGGACCTGGTTCAGCCCGAAAACGCCATCGCCCACTCCCTCGAACAGGCCCGGATCGTGGCCGCCGAACTCGGTTTTCCGCTGGTGATCCGTCCCTCCTATGTCCTGGGCGGCCGGGCCATGGCCATCGTGCACGGCCCCGAGGAATTCGAGGCCTATATCCAGTCCACCCTGTCCGAACTGGTCCCCCCCGCCGTGCGGGCCCAGTATCCCAATGACAAGACGGGACAGATCAATTCGGTCATTGCCAAGAACCCGCTCCTGTTCGACAGCTACCTGTCCGGTGCCGTGGAAATCGACGTGGACTGCCTGAGCGACGGCACGGAGGTTTTCGTGTGCGGCATCATGGAACATATCGAGGAAGCCGGGGTCCATTCCGGCGACAGCGCCTGCTCCCTGCCCCCCCGCTCCCTGCCCCCGCAGATGATCGATGAAATCAAGCGCCAGACCACCGCCATGGCCCGCGCCCTGAACGTCATCGGGCTGATGAACGTGCAGTTCGCCCTCAAGGACGGCACCCTTTACGTTCTGGAGGTCAATCCCCGCGCATCGCGCACCGTGCCTTTCGTGGCCAAGGTCATCGGCAAACCCATTGCCAAGATCGCGTCCCGCCTGATGGCAGGGGAAAAGCTGGCCGCCTTCGACCTGAAGGAAAAGCCCCTCAAGCATATCGGGGTCAAGGAAGCCGTGTTCCCCTTTGCCCGTTTTCCCGGCGTGGACACGCTTCTTGGCCCGGAAATGAAATCCACCGGGGAGGTCATCGGTCTGGACAGGGATTTTGCCATCGCCTTTGCCAAGTCCCAGCTGGGCGGCGGCATCATCGTGCCCAGAAGCGGCACCGTGTTCATTTCCGTACGCAGTTCCGACAAGACCCCCGAAATTGCCCATGCCATGGCCCGTTTGCAAAAGGCCGGCTTCCGGATCATTGCCACCGGCGGCACCATGCGTTTCCTCAGGGAGCATGGCATAGAAGCAGAAAAGATCAACAAGGTGCTTGAAGGTCGCCCCCACATCGTGGACGCCCTGAAAAACTCGGAAGTCGATCTGGTCATCAACACCACCCAGGGCACCAAGGCCGTCTCCGACAGCCGCGCCATTCGCCGTTCCGCCCTGCTGGAAAAGGTTCCCTATTATACCACCATTCCCGGGGCGCTTGCCGCCGTTGATGCCATAATCGCCTATGGCGCGGGCAACCTGGACGTGCGCCCCGTTCAGGATTATCTGGCCTGAATCGCAAGCCGGAAACCAAATCGACAAATTTTAACGTTTTCGTATTGCTGAAACGCGCGTTTGACGTTACAAAGGAATATTGAATATTGCGGTTTACTGATGACGCTATACGACGATTTTCGTGTCTGCTTGCATCACTATCCAATCATTCGATGTAACATAGACCGCCCCGAAATGGGGCAATATCGCATCTTTAGCGAAAGGCACTACGAATATGGCAACCGGCACCGTTAAATGGTTCAACGGCCAAAAAGGCTTTGGATTCATCCAACCTGACGAAGGTGGAGCAGACGTTTTTGTTCACATCTCCGCAGTTCAGCGCAGCGGCATGACAGGTCTGGACGAAGGTCAGAAAGTCAACTACGAAGTTGTACAGGACAGTCGCACCGGCAAGTCCGCAGCGGACAATCTTTCCGACGCTTCCTGAGCGACGCCGCCGGGCATTTGCACCCGGCATCATTTCTGCTATCTGGCGCCGAGGTATCCCCGGCGCCTTTTTCTTTAAGTCCGCCCAACCCGGATTCCCGGATTTGCGATCGGGAAACAACCAGCACGAGCCTGACCAATGGAAAAGATCCCCCTCACCCCAGCCGGTTACAAAGCCCTGAAGGAAGAACGCGAACGCCGGGTCTCGGTTGACAGGCGCACCATAGTGGATGCCATTGCCGAAGCGCGGGCCCATGGCGACCTGTCTGAAAACGCCGAATATCACGCGGCAAAGGAACAGCAGAGCCTGAACGAGGGACGCATTCAGGAACTGGAAAGCATCCTTGCCCTCGCCCAGGTCATCGATCCCGTCAGCATTGGCGGCGACAGCGTCAAGTTTGGCGCCACCGTCACCATCGTGGACGAGGACACCGACGAGGAAAAGACATTGCAGATCGTGGGCAACCCGGAAGCGGATGCCAATGCGGGCAAGATTTCCATTTCCTCCCCCATCTCGCGCGCCATGATCGGCAAGCAGGTCGGCGACAGCTTTGAAGTGGCCGCCCCCGGTGGCGCCAGGAACTACGAGATCCTGGCCATCACCTTCAAGTAGGCCAGGAGCATCCGGCGGGGCAGGCATTCGCCCCCGCCCATCCCGGCAAACAAGGCCTTTTGCCCGGCCCGGCGCGACAAAACGCCCGGGCGAAAAACCCACAATGGTGTGAACGAAGCCACATTGCGCTTTTCCCGGCTTGCAATCTGAACTAACCAGTACCTATCTGTGCTGCAAACAGGTTCACTTTCAAGGAACAGGACAATGCACACCAAAACCCTGATCATCGGTTCCGGCCCTGCCGGCTATACCGCTGCCATCTATGCGGCCCGCGCCATGCTGGAACCCGTCATCATCCAGGGCATCCAGCCCGGCGGCCAGCTCACCATCACCGCCGACGTGGAAAACTATCCCGGTTATGCCGAACCGGTTGAAGGCCCCTGGATGATGGAACAGATGAAGGCCCAGGCCGAAAATGTCGGCACCCGGATCATCAACGACATCATTGTCGATGTGGATCTGGACAACCGCCCCTTCAAGCTCACCGGGGACAGCGGCACCACCTATACCGCCGACACCCTGATCATTGCCACCGGCGCACAGGCCCGCTGGCTGGGCCTTGAATCGGAAGAAAAGTTCAAGGGCTTTGGCGTTTCCGCCTGCGCCACCTGCGACGGCTTCTTCTACAAGGACAAGAAGGTGCTGGTGGTCGGGGGCGGCAACACCGCCGTCGAGGAAGCGCTTTTCCTGACCAAGTTCGCCTCCGAAGTGGTGGTCGTGCACCGGCGCGACGCATTCCGGGCGGAAAGGATCCTGCAGAACCGGCTGCTCAAGAACCCGAAGGTTTCCGTGATGTGGGACCATGTGCTGGACGAGGTTCTGGGCGGCGGCATGCCCCCCGGCGTTACCGGCGCCCGGCTGAAAAACGTCAAGACGGGAAAAACCACCCAGCTTGACGTGGATGGTATCTTCATCGCCATCGGCCATGCTCCGGCCACCGACCTGTTCAAGGGCAAGCTGGAAATGAAACCGGGCGGCTATCTGGTGACAGCACCGGACAGCGCACAGACGGCAATTCCCGGCGTCTATGCCGCCGGTGACGTCACCGACGACAAGTACCGCCAGGCCGTCACCGCCGCCGGCATGGGCTGCATGGCCGCCCTTGAAGCAGAACACTACCTGGCGGAACTGGAGGCGGAAGAAGAGGGCTGATGGCACTTCAGGACTGGGACAAGTTGCGCATTTTCTATGCGGTGGCCGAAGCGGGAAGCTTCACCCACGCCGCCGAGCGGCTCGGCATTTCCCAGTCCGCCGTCTCCCGCCAGATTTCGGCCCTTGAAGCTTCTCTCAATCTCAAGCTGTTCATCCGTCACGCGCGCGGCCTCGTGCTGACCGAGACGGGCGAACAGCTGTTCGCCACCGTTCGCGTGATGAACAGTGAATTGAAGGCGGTGGAAAACCAGATAACCGAAAGCCGCGACGTGCCCGCCGGTCCGCTGGTGGTTACCACCACCGTGGGCATTGGCTCCACCTGGCTGTCACCCCGAATCTATGATTTCATCGCCCTTTATCCTACGGTTCAACTGGAAATCCGTCTCACCGACACTGATCTGGACCTGGCCATGCGCGAAGCGGATGTGGCCATCCGCCTGCACCAGCCCAGCCAGAGCGAGATGATTCAGCGCAAGCTGTTCACGGTGCATTTCCATGTTTATGCCTCCCGGTCCTACCTGGCCCAGAACACCCCCCCCACATCGGTGAAGGATCTGGACAAGCATTGCCTGATCACCTTTGGCACCCCCGTCCCCTCCCATCTTGCCGACATAAACTATCTGGAAAAGACCGGCCGCCCGGACAACAACCCCCGCATTCCCACCCTCAGGGTCAATTCCATCTCCGGCATGACCAAGGCCGTTCGCGCCGGGGTCGGCATCGCCATGCTGCCCGACTATGCGGTGGAAGGGGACACGGAACTGGTCAGCCTTCTGCCCGACCTGAAACTGCCCGAATTCGACAGCTATTTCGTCTATCCCCCGGCCCTGAAGAATTCCAAGAGGATTGCCGTGTTCCGGGATTTCCTCGTTGGCAGCGCCCGCAACTGGAAATTTTAGGCGCCGGCAAACCACCATCCCGGACTAAGTACCTGCCATGCACCCGGCGCATGGCTGATATGCACATATTTTATATTGAAAATTTTTTCGAACAGACCATATGTGTTGCAACACAAAGATGCTCTCCCCTCCTCGCATCTTTGCTGTCACTGCAAATCACGCTGCGCTTTGCGCCGGTTTTGCACGAGGCTTCGATCGTTTTTCGGTCGAAGCCTCTTTTTTTTCGCCCTGCGCATTCCCGCCGAACTGCATGAAGATTCCTGCCACGGGAAAACAGCACCCGCAGCAGCAACAGCCTGACCGGCACCCGCCAACCCATGCACTGCAAGCATGGCTGATATACCAATTTTAGGTTTGTACAAAAATGCGAAAAGGCGCATAAGCCTCCCTGTCGGACGTCGGCACGACCTCCCTCCCTCCTGAAACGTGCCCACGCCCGACACACGGCGAACCGGGTTGTTCTCCTCCCTCGACCCCGTGCGCCCGGCAGTGAAGACATTTTCTTGCACTGCCAACAACTGAGATTTTGGTTTACCCATATATCTTCAGCCCCACTCTGTTTTTCAGGGTGGGGCTTTTTTTTGCCAACACGCAAATCCAGCGGCGCGCCGGTCAGCGAACAGATGAATAACCGGGGCCCGTTCCGTTCCGAAAAAACCCGCCTGCCAGACGCGGCAGACGGGTCAAAATTCTCAAAACTTGAAAGGTCCGGGAAACAACACCTTTCCCGTGCGGATCAGCGATAGAGCAGTTCCCCTTCCAGCCCGTCATAAAGATGGGCCACCTGATCCCCGTAACCGTTAAACAACAGGGTGGGTACCCGCTCGCCGGTATGCAGAACCCGCTCCGTCGCCTGACTCCAGCGCGGATGAGGAACCTGCGGATTGACATTGGCCCAGAACCCATATTCGCGGCCATCGGAAATGTTTTCCCAATAGCTGACCGGACGCTCCTCAACGAAGGAAAAGCGCACGATGGACTTGATGGACTTGAACCCGTATTTCCAGGGCAGATGCAGGCGGATGGGCGCCCCCATAGAATTGGCAATCTGCTTGCCATAGGCGCCAACGGCCAGAAAGGCCAGATCATTGGTCGCCTCCCCCATGGTGACCCCTTCCACATAGGGCCACGGATACCAGGGCTGCGAGCCGATCCCGTCCGCCATGGAGCCGTCGTTGAAGGTTTCCATGCGCAGATATTTGGCGCTGCCCTGCGGCTCGACAAGGTCCACGATCTTTTGCACCGGAAACCCGATCCAGGGCACCGTCATGGACCATGCCTCCACGCACCGGTGCCGGTACAGCCGTTCTTCCAGCCCCCCGACCCGGGCAATCAGATCATCCACGTCAAGGGTCAGCGGCTTGTTGACCAGCCCGTCAATCACCACCTGCCAGGGGCGCGGCTTGAGATGTTCGGCCGCATTGGCCGAAATCTGCTTGTGGGAGCCGAACTCGTAAAAATTGTTATAGGTGATGTTGACGTCTTCCGGTGTCAGATCCCGGTCCAGCACATAAGCATCATTATGGGTGAACTCCAGCGGCTTGCGCCCCTCCTGCGCCAGGGCAGAACCGACATTGCCACCAATGGAGCCGACGGCCAGCGCCCCGGCAAATCCCTTGATGAGATTGCGCCGGTTCAGATAGATGGATTCGGGCGTCTCCTGCCCTTCCTTCATGACCCAGCTCGGGTTGGATTTGATCAGCATCTGCTACCCCTTTGTCCGTGACTGTAAAAATGACGTTGCTGCATTTCTATCATAGACAAAGCACCGATTGTGGCATGCAAATGCCCGTTTTTCTCAATCCTGTGTGATCAAAATCCCCCGAAAGTTAGGGTTTGGTTAGTATTGCGCAAGGGGAAGACCAGAAACGAAGAAATCCCCACGATCCGACATCCTGCCGATTCCCGAAATGATCAGGCCGCCTTCAGACCCGCGCAGAACACACCAATCCGCTCAAGAGCACCAGAAAGATCCTTTTCCGACGCCGCATAGGACAGGCGGAAATGCCCCGACAGGCCAAACGCCTTGCCATGCACCAGCGCCACCCCCTGCTCTGCCAGCAACGCCATGACGAAATCCTCGTCCGTTTCAATGGCGGCGCCCCCCGCACTGACCGTCCCCAAAAGGTCCGAAATGCCGGGAAAGACGTAAAACGCACCATCCGGCACCAGGCACTCGATGCCTTTGATCCGGTTCAACCCGTCAACCACCATGTCCCGGCGGTTCTGGAAAATGCTGCGCCATTCCGTCAGGAAATCCTGCGATCCCGTCAGCGCCTCGACGGCGGCCCATTGGGAAATGGAACAGGCATTGGTGGTGGACTGGCCCTGCAACTTGGCCATCCCGGCGAGCAGCTCGCGCGGTGCCGCGCAATAGCCGATGCGCCAACCGGTCATGGAATAGGCCTTTGAAACACCGTTCAGGGTCACGACACGGTCCGCCAGATCCGGGCAGACCTGCGCCAGGGTGGCAAACGTCCCCCCGTCATACAACAGGTGCTCGTAAATATCATCACTGAGCACCAGCACGCCGGGAAAATCCCGCAACACCGCCCCCAGCGCCGCCAGTTCATCCGCACCATAGGCCGCTCCCGTCGGGTTCGACGGTGAATTCAGAATCAGCCAGCGCGTCCTTTCGCTCAGCACTGCCCGCAGCTTTTCCGGGGTAATCTTGAAGCCGGTGTCCGCCCCTGCACTGGCAAATACCGGCGTTGCCCCCGCCAGCCGCACAATGTCCGGATAAGAAACCCAATAGGGCACCGGCACCACCACCTCGTCCCCCGGATCAAGGGTAGCCATCAGCGCATTGAAGATGATCTGCTTGCCCCCGCTGGCAACAAAACAATCCTCCGCGGCAACATCCAGCCCGTTTTCACGCCGGAACTTGTCGGCGACCGCCTCCCGAAGCTCCGCGATACCGGCAATATTGGTATATTTCGTCTTGCCCGCATCCATGGCGCGCCGGGCCGCTTCCTTGATCGGCTCGGGCGTGTCGAAATCCGGCTCCCCCGCGCTCAACGCGATAATGTCCCGCCCCTCGGCCGCCAGCTGGCGCGCCATCTGGGAAATGCCGACGGTGGCGGAAGGCTGGATGCGCCCCATGGCAACCGACAGGCGAATGGATGTCTTAGTATGGCTCACGATCTTTCTCTTTCACGTTTGAAACTGACGGGATGTTTCCATGTCTGCCTTATGCCATCATGCGCGCCCCCGCAAGCAACACCGGCGATCCGCGAAGCCCCGGTGAATTGCTCCGGAAAATCGCCGCGAGAAAACATCCCTCCCACCCAGCGGCTTTTTTCCATCGGCACCGGTGGCAAACCTGCAACAGGCGCGGCAAAAGCATCCACCATGCCCCAAAACGGCCACAAGCGCCCCCGCGGGCCGTTTCCGCCATCAAAACGCACGCAAATTGCCATGTCTTGTCCCAACAACCTGCAAGAAATCATGCCAGGCTGACCTCCGGTCACACGAAAAAGGAGCGATGCCATGAAGAACAAGCGCCCCCCCATCCTGTTTCTTGTTGCCTACATGGCCCTTGGCCTGCTGACCCTGATCGCCATTGCCATCCCCCCCGGCATAATGGTTCACCTGTGGCCGGCAACGGAAACCGGTGCCGCCATCATGGTCGTTGCCGTTGCCGCCCTGATGGTGGCGCTGGTCGTCGAGATCTGGCGCCACACGGCAAAGGAAGCCGGTTTCATCCCCACCCGTTCCTCCCGCAACTCCCGGGATGCGGACTGAACAGCCCATTGCCCCGGCAGCGAAAAAACCCCTGCCGTTCGGCAAAATCGGGGCCGAAAGTTCCCCCCCAAGCCCTTCCAATACCTGAAATCACCTTGGGAACAAGAAAGTTTTGCTTGAAAAAACAGCAACTTGATCCTGAATATTACCATCCTTTCCATTTCTTCATGAAGCAGACAGGTTGTCGCAACCCGCCTTGCCCTATCTTTGTTCCTGTTCAGCCACACCGGACGAACACCCGGCTCTCCGGACCAAAAAACACAAGCCCCGACGCGACAACTGACCGCGATAACCGACAAGGAACACCACCGATGAAGAAACTGACCTCCTCCCTCATGGCCACCGCCCTGATCGGCACCATTGCCCTGACATCCTTCACCTCCGTGGCATCGGCCAACGACAACCGCCGCGGCCCCGGTGCGCGCCCCGCCGGTCCCATTCATTTCGTCTGCGCCCCCGGAGCCGCCGAACGTATCGAAATCCGTTTGAGCTACATGGCCGAACGTATTGATCTGACCGACGAGCAGACTCCGGCCTTTGAAGCCTTCAAGACCGCCCTGCTTGATGCCCAGAACGGATTTGCCTCCGTATGTGCCGAGGTCAAGCCCGAACGGGGCAACCGGGATGTCGGCCTCATTGACCGCCTGAACGCCCGTCAGGCCCTGATGAGCGCCCAGGCCGACGCCCTGAAATCCGTTATGCCCAGCTTTGAAAACTTCTTCAACACGCTGAGCGATGAACAGAAACACCAGATGCGTCCGCCGCGCGCCCACGGTCCGCACCGTCCCGGTCCCGGCAAGATGCGCAACGGTCCCTTTGCCGGCCCCCACGGTGGCCCTCATGCTGGCCCCAATGGTGGCCCCAATGGTGGCACCGATGCCGGACCTGATGCCGCGCCCGCCCAGGGCTGATCCGGAACCTGTTTGCCCGGCGCACCAAATCTCCTCTTCGCCCCCTCAACGACTGTAAGGAGCGCGCCGGGCACCCCCTCACACCCAAGGCGAAAGGACCGTCCGACACGATTTGCATAACCTGTTACGTCCGCTCCTGGATGGGCTGCCCCGGTCGAGAAATCGCCGGGGCAGCTTTTTTTCCCAGCCCCGGAATTACGTTTTGCACGTTGCCCCGCTTGCCACAAACAGCTACCACTTCAGGCAAACCCGTTTTCAAAAGCCAGATGCCGGTGCCCTGCCCCATGACCACGTTCCCCTCCCCTTCCGACCTGCCCCTTGACCCGGAACGGATTCGCGCCCTGTTTCCCGCCTTTGCGCAGGACGATCTGAAAGGCAAAGCCTTTTTCGAAAACGCAGGCGGCTCCTACACATGCCGGCCGGTGCTGGACCTTCTGGATGATTATTACCGGCGTACCAAGGTCCAGCCCTACGGGTTTTACCCGGCATCGGAACAGGCGGGAAAACGCATGGATCACGCCTACAAACGCTTTGCCTGCGCCATGGGGGTGGATGCGGACTGGATCCATTTCGGCCCCTCCACATCCATCAATACCTATGTACTCTCCCGCGCCTTTGAATCCTTCCTCACCCCGGGCGACGCCATCATCGTCACCGATCAGGACCACGAGGCCAATGCCGGAAACTGGCACCGGCTGGCCCGAAACGGCATCGAGGTGCGTGTCTGGACCATTGACCCGGAAACCGGCTCCCTCGACCCGGCCATGCTCGAAAACCTGCTGGACGACAAGGTGCGCCTGGTTGCCTTTCCCCATTGCTCCAACATCGTGGGCGAAATCAACCCGGCGGCCGACTGGTGCCGGACCATTCAAAAGGCCGGCGCCCTGGCCGTTGTGGATGGCGTCTCCTACGCCCCCCATGGCCTGCCCGATCTGGCCGAGATCAACCCGGACATCTATCTCTTTTCCACCTACAAGACCTTCGGGCCCCATCTGGGCGTCATGGCCATACGCCCCGAACTGGGCCGCTCCCTGCCCAACCAGGGCCATTATTTCAACGATGACCGTCTGCGCTACCGGCTGACCCCGGCCGGCCCGGACCATGCCCAGATTGCCGCAGCCGCCGGTGTGATCGACTATCTGGAACAGGCGGCACAAATGGCCCCGGCCAGCCTTGGCGGGGCAACACCGTTTCACACCGCCCATGCCGCCATGCGGGCCCAGGAAACCACATTGCTACAGCCGCTTCTGGACTGGCTGACAGCCCGCAACGACATTCGCCTGATCGGCCCCGCACAGGCCAGCCGGCGCGCGCCTACCATTTCCATTGCCCTTGAAAAGGAACCTGCACAAGCCGCCCGGGAACTCGCATCCCGCCACATCATGGCCGGGGGCGGACATTTCTATGCGGTGCGCACCCTGAAGGGGCTGGGGATCGATCCTGCCCACGGCGTGCTCCGCCTGTCCTTTGTTCACTATACCAGCCCCGGCGAAATGGCCCGGCTGGTTGACGCCCTGTCCGCCGTCCTTTAGGTCACGAACGAACACGCACGGGCAGCATGACGGCATCAATCCGCTGACAGGGAGCTGTCGTGCCTGCTCTTGGCCGTTCTCCATCCCCTTCACCCCTTCCTTTCCTCAGCCCCATAGGGCCCTTTGCAGAAAAATCATGACGCGCACCACCGCCACCTTCCTGCTGCTCATCGCCGCCTTTTTCTGGGGCATGGCCTTCATCGCCCAGAAATCGGCCATGAATACCATGGGGCCACTCACCTTCATTTCCGCCCGCTACCTGATCGGCGGCACGCTGGTGCTGCCCCTGGCCTGGCGTGAAGCCCGCAAGGTCGGACATTCCCTGTCGCCCCGTCAATGGGCCTTTGTCGGGGTGCTGATCCTGAGCTTTTTCCTCGGCTCGTGGCTGCAGCAATGGGGTCTTGAAACCACCAGTGTCACCAATGGCGGATTTCTGACCGGTCTGTACGTCTTTTTCGTTCCCCTGATCCAGCTGGTCCTGTTCCGCACCCGCCCCCATCCCGTCGTCTGGCTGTGCGCTCCGCTGGCCCTGGCCGGACTGTTCCTGCTGTCCGGCGCCAGCGTGACCCCCTTTGTCATTGGCGACTATCTGGTTGTTGCCAGTGCTGCCTTCTGGGCCATACAGGTCTACCTGCTGGGAAAGCTGGCCGGGGAAACCGCCATGCCCCTGTTCATCTCCACCATCTGCTTTCTTGCAGCCGGCATGATGGCGGGGCTGGCGGGGCTGGCCCTTGAGCACCCCGACCCCGTGCAGTTGCAGGCGGGCTGGGTGGAAATTGCCTATGCCGGCATATTTTCCACCGCCATCGGCTTTTCCCTGCAGGCCAAGGGGCAGCAATATGTGCCCCCCGCCAATGCCGCCATCATCATGTCGGGAGAAACCCTGTTTGCCGCCGCCGGGGGCGCCATCATCCTTGGAGAACGCCTGACCCCGCTCGGCTATACCGGCGTTGCCTTCCTGTTCTGCGCCATCGTGGCGGTGGAAACCATTCCCGCCCTGCAGAAAAAACCGCCACAAGCGGTCTGATCTGCCGGCAGGAAATACCCCCTAA
>JALWTJ010000187.1 GCA_027082895.1 Hyphomicrobiales bacterium
GGACGCCCCGTCCTGTCCGGCCCCGGGGAGGAAGTGTAGGGCAATGTCCGATCCTTTGATCATGGGAATATTGCTGGTGGTCCTGCTGGGCCTGCTGGCCATGGGGGTCTGGGTTGCCGTGGCCCTGCTCAGCGTGGGCGTGGTGGCCATGGTGTTCTTCACATCGGCCCCCGTGGGCCAGGTTCTGGCCACCACCATCTGGGGCCAGTCCCACTCCTGGGCGCTGGCCGCCTTGCCCCTGTTCATCCTGATGGGGGAAATCCTTTTGCGCTCGCGCCTGTCCGAGGACATGTTCAAGGGGCTGAGTCCCTGGCTGGGCCGTCTTCCCGGACGGCTGCTGCACGTCAACATTCTGGGCTGCGCGATCTTTGCCGCCGTTTCCGGATCCTCCGCCGCCACCGCCGCCACCATCGGCAAGATGACGGTGCCCGAGCTGGAAAAGCGCGGCTATCCCCGCCGCCTCGTCATTGGCACCCTTGCCGGTTCCGCCACCCTTGGGCTACTGATACCGCCCTCCATCATCCTGATCGTTTATGGTGTGGCCACGGACCAGTCCATCGCCCGCCTGTTCATTGCCGGTATTCTGCCCGGTCTGATGCTGGTGGCAATGTTTGCCGGCTTCGTGGTGCTCAGTTCCCTTTTGCGTCCCGGCGACATACCCGAGGAAACGGAAACCTTCACCCTGTGGGAAAAGATCGTCGCCGTGCGCCGGCTGATACCGGTGCTGCTGGTGATTGCCGGGGTGATCAGCTCCATCTATACCGGCATTGCTTCTCCGACCGATGCGGCGGCCCTTGGGGTGGTGTTCTCCCTGATCCTGGCCTGGGCCACCGGCTCCTTCAGCCTGCAGATGCTGCGCGAAGCGATAATGGGCGCCACCATTACCTCCACCATGATCGCCTTCATCCTGGCTGGTGCGGCTTTCCTCACCGTGTCCATGGGCTTTACCGGTCTGCCCCGCAACCTGGCTGCATGGATCGGCTCCTTCCATCTCTCCCAACTGGCCCTTCTGGGGGCGCTGACCCTGTTTTTCGTCGTTCTGGGCTTCTTTCTCGATGGCATATCGGTGGTGGTTCTTACCACCTCCATCATCATGCCCATCGTGGAGGGAGCCGGTATCGATCCCCTCTGGTTCGGCATTTATCTGGTGATCGTGGTCGAGATGAGCCAGATCACCCCCCCGGTGGGTTTCAACCTGTTCGTTATTCAGGGGCTGACCGGCATCAACATCCTGTCCATTGCCCGCGCCGCCTTGCCCTTCTTCCTGATTCTGCTGGCGGCCGTCGCCATCATCATTGCCATCCCCCAGGTGGTGACGGTGCTTCCCGGCATGATGGGCAGCTAGAACCGCTCGAAAAATCACGGAAACATTTTTCAGTAAACGCACAAAAAGGGGCGGGAATTATTCCCGCCCCTTGAAAAATGTCGTGTGGTTTTTGCCGTTTTGCGTTCCTGATATCCGCGCCTTTTCAGGTGTGGACCTTGTTCAGGTCCGGGCGTTCTTCAGGTCATTGTAGAGTTCAAAGGCCTGATCGACCGGCAGCAGTTCATGCACCACCCGGGACACCGCCTGGATCATGGCAACGGGATCATCGGACTGGAAGATGTTGCGCCCCATGTCCACACCGGCAGCCCCCTGGTCAACCGCCTTGTAGGCCATCTCCAGCGCCGCGCGTTCGGGAAGCTTCTTGCCCCCGGCAATCACGATGGGCACCGGACA
>JALWTJ010000188.1 GCA_027082895.1 Hyphomicrobiales bacterium
CAACAGGGACGAACGCGATGAGCGTTCTTCTGCCCAGAAGGAAGCCGGTCCGGCCGAAGGGGCGGGGGAAACCGAGGGAACCGGGGGGGAGGCAAAACCCCGCCGGGCGCAGCGGGAACGCCGGCCCCGGCGCAAGCCCCTGGGGGATCAGGCGCCCGAAGGGGCGGTCAAGGGCGACAGGGCGGCCCGGGGTGGGGATGCCAATGGCACCGAACCGTCAGCGACCGAGGGGAACGGGGCGGAAGCGTCCGGGGATCCGGCCCAGGCGCCGCAGCCCGAACTGGGGGAATTGCCTGCTTTCGTTACGGCCGAAGTAGACGAGTCTGCCGCCAAGTAGCGGGTGGCACTGCTGGTGCGATCACGCGCCGTCGAACTGGTTTTTTCGCTCGTTCCGGGTGCTGATGGGCCGTCCATGGTGTTTGGGGTCTTGCCGCGGATGGTCGGGTGCTTCTGCCCGGTGCCCTTCTATATTTTGCCCTGATGTTCCGGTTGCAGGAAAATCTGCTGTTTGCCGCTTTTATTCTGCTGGAAGCTTCTTATATCTCGTGGGAGGGCATGCCGGATAGCGGGTGCCCCAGATCAACTACGCTTCAGGCGAAGCTGTTCATGCCGGGTTCGGGTGATGGCTTTGTGCGCGTGAAAAGGAGCTTTTGAATTATGGAAAATCAGAAATATACCGAGCGGGCTGCGGGGTTCATCCAGAGTGCCCAGACGCTGGCACTGACCAGTGGGCATCAGCAGTTGCTGCCCGTGCATCTGCTCAAGGTGCTGATGGATGACGAGCAGGGCATGGCATCGGGCCTGATCGAGAAGGCCGGGGGCGATCCGCAAAAGGTGCGGGTCGGGGTGGAAACTGCCCTGAAGAAAATCCCTTCCGTTTCGGGGGCGGGCGATCAGATCTATCTGAGCCGGGAAATGGCCCGGGTCAACGAGACGGCGGAAAAGGTGGCCAAGAAGGCCGGTGATTCCTACATCACGGTGGAACGGCTGCTGCTGGCACTGGTGATGGAAAAGGACAATGAGGCAGGCAAGGCCCTTGCCGCCGGAGGGGTAACGCCCAACGGGCTGAACAATGCCATCAATGAATTGCGCAAGGGGCGCACTGCGGATACCGCTTCGGCGGAGAATCAGTATGATGCCCTGAAGAAATATACCCGGGACCTGACCGAGGATGCCCGCGAGGGGCGGCTTGATCCGGTGATCGGACGGGACGATGAAATTCGCCGGACCATTCAGGTCCTGTCGCGCCGGACCAAGAACAATCCGGTGTTGATCGGGGAGCCGGGGGTCGGTAAGACGGCCATTGCCGAAGGGCTGGCCCTGCGTATCGTCAACGGTGATGTGCCCGAATCCCTGCGTGACAAGTCCCTGTTGTCCCTGGACATGGGGGCCCTGATTGCGGGGGCGAAATATCGTGGTGAATTCGAGGAACGTCTGAAGTCGGTGCTCAACGAGGTGACCGAGGCCCACGGCAAGATCATCCTGTTCATTGACGAAATGCATACGCTGGTGGGAGCGGGAAAGAGTGACGGGGCCATGGATGCCTCCAATCTTCTCAAGCCGGCCCTGGCTCGTGGTGAACTGCATTGCGTTGGTGCAACCACGCTGGACGAGTACCGCAAATATGTGGAAAAGGACGCGGCTCTTGCGCGGCGGTTCCAGCCGGTCATGGTCAGTGAATCCACGGTGGAGGACACGATCTCCATTCTGCGCGGT
>JALWTJ010000189.1 GCA_027082895.1 Hyphomicrobiales bacterium
GCCTATACCGAACTGGCAACACTCGTGCAGGTATTCGGGGAAGACGCAGCCTTTGAACTCCTGAAAAAGATCGGTGAGAACGTCAACCAGTATACCAAGTCCGGTTCGGCCCCCTCCAAGGCTGCCGGTCGGGGCGAAACCACCATTTCCATCGGTTTCGAGCACGACATGGTCAAGCTGGCCCGTGCCGGGTTCCCGCTGGCCATCGTGACCCCCTGTGAGGGAACCGGTTACGAAGTGGGCGGCCTGTCCATCATTGCCGGGGCCCAGAACCTGGATGAAGCCAAGCAGTTCGTGGAATATGCCATCAGTGCGGAAGCCCAGAATCACGGTCCGGAAGTTGGCGTGTTCAATATTCCCTCCAACAAGGATGCCACCATTCCCCCCGAGGCACCCCCGCTGGAAACCATCAACCTGATCAACTATGATTTTGCCACCTATGGGGCCACTGAAACCCGTGCCCGCCTGCTGGCGCGCTGGGATGCGGAAGTGGGCGATCCCAACAGCTGATTGGGGTTGAAAAATCCGATGTGCGGGACCGTTTCGGTTCCGCACGTCGCGGAATTGGAGCGTCGTCGCCGGATGCCAATGGTTCAATCCGGAAGAAGCGCGTCGGTTGAGGCGTGCCAGCTGAAACGCGCCGTTGTTTCCGCTCGTTGCATCGTGTGGCGGGTGTCAAGGATCCGTCCGGCCGCACGGTAGTGTGAAACGGCGTTGCAGATGCGCCGGGCAGCGGGATCGGCCCGGAAATTCCGTCCGGGACCGTTCTGCACACACTTGATTCCATGGGCCGGCTTTTCAGGTGGCGCAGGTAACGGAACGGGGAACGGGACAAGTAATGGAGCACGCCACGAGGTGGGGCACCTGACGGGGTAGGGAATGAGAAAAACGGCAATCCAGTGGCAGATCATCGGTCTGATCGGGGCAATATTGATGCCCTGGTACGCATTGCATGACGATTTCTGGTCCTTCACATGGATTGGTGGAATTTTTTCCGATCCCGACAGCGCTTCTGCGGTCGCCCAGGGCCTGTTCCATGGCCGGTGGTGGTTGCTGGTATCCCTGCTGCCCCTGGGCCTGTCCGCGTTGGTGCTGCTGGTTGTCCGGGACCGGCAGAAACTGGCCCGCCTGCTGGTCATCGTCTCCGTTGCCGGGCTGATAATGATCGCTGCGCAAGGGTTTATCATTGCCCGTACCGGGCCGCGGCTGTTTGCCGACCTGTTCGCCGGAAGCCCCGGAGAAACGGGACAGGTGGGTTTCGGGGCCGGCGCCATGGTGGTGCTGTTTTCCCAGCTTTTCCTTCTGACCACCGGCTATGCCGGCCTGGGCAAGGGGCGTGGGGATGCCTTCGTTGTTGGCCTGATCGGCCTGATCGTCGCCCTGGTCGGGGTTTTCGTGTTCTTTCCTGTCGCCCATATTCTGGTGCAGGCATTCCAGTCCTCCGAAGGCAGTTTCAGCCTTGGCGAGTTCTGGAGCCGCATGGCCTCCCACCGTATCTGGGGACTGAGATGTCTGGCGGGTGCCGGCGACTGCGGTGCCGCCTGGAATTCGCTGGCCCTGGCCGTTCTGACCGGTGCCGGCTCGACCCTGATGGGCCTGTCCTTTGCCCTGATCGTCACCCGCACCCGGTTCCGCTTCAAGCCCCTGCTGCGGGTGCTCACTGTCATTCCGATCATCACTCCCCCCTTCGTGATCGGCCTTGCCC
>JALWTJ010000190.1 GCA_027082895.1 Hyphomicrobiales bacterium
GCACTGGCCCCGTTGCCACCCTTTTTGCCCTTGCGGGTGCTTTTTCCTGCACCGCGAATCTTCTGCGGCTTGCGGTCGGGAAACAGCAGGCGCTGAATGGCTCCCCATTTGGCGCCATCCTTGCCGGAAACGAAATTGACCGCTTCCCCCGTCGCCCCGGCACGCGCCGTGCGCCCGATGCGATGGATGTAATCTTCCGGATTGGGAGGCATGTCGTGATTGATCACATGTTCGATGTGGGGAATATCCAGCCCCCGCGCCGCCACGTCCGTTGCCACCAGCACCCGGTATTTGCGTGCCCGGAAGCCGGCAATGACCTGATTGCGCTTGTTCTGGCGCAGGTCACCATGCAGAGAGGCCACCGCATGACCCAGCTTGCGCAGCTTCACTGCCATCTTGTCCGCGGCATACTTGGTGCGAATGAACACCAGGATCGAACCGTCGCGCCCCTCGATTTCCTGCACAAGACGCGCGAACTTGTCCCCATCCTCGATTTCCACCAGTTCCTGGGAAACATTGGGGGCCGTTGCATGGGACGAGCCAACGGATATGCGCACCGGGTCCGACAGATATTTGGCGGAAATCTTGTGAATGTTGGACGGCATGGTGGCAGAAAACATCAGCGTTTGACGCTCCCGGCCCAGATGCCGCGCAATGGCATCAAGCTGCACGCCAAATCCCATGTCCAGCATACGGTCCACCTCGTCCAGGACCAGAAAATCCGTTCTGTCCAGTTTCAGCGTTCCCCGCGTCAGGTGGTCGTTGATCCGTCCCGGCGTGCCCACGATCAGACGCGGCCATGCCCTGAGCTTGCGGATCTGCTTGCCCATGTCCTCCCCGCCAATGAGCAGCGCCACGGGGATGCTGGAACGCCCGATCAGGGTCTGCAGGCTTTTCATCACCTGCCCGGCCAGTTCCCGGGTCGGCAGCAGCACCAGCCCCGCACCACTTTCATTGCGCAGGAGGTGCGCCACCAGCGGCACCCCGAAAGCCAAAGTCTTGCCGGTGCCCGTCTGGGCGGAACCAAGAATGTCATTGCCATCAAGGGCCACCGGAATCGATTTGGCCTGAATGGGCGTAGGAGTTACCAGTCCGGCCTGTTCAAGCCGGTGGAACAATTGTTGCGGGATCGCCGCGTGTTCAAAATTTTTCAAGATTTTCCTGTTGCGGTTTTCACGATGAAAACCGCCCTGTTTCATACGTTGCTTTCAAGTGGAATCGGAAACGGTTTCGGGCAACGTGGGAGAAACCGTGAACGATCAAAGAGCCCACTTCCCGAAAAACAATGTCCAAAGGGACGAATGTACGAACCAGATGCCGCAAGGTATGAGCGCTATTGCAGCACGCTCCTTAGACGTGATTGCACAACATGTCCACCAACAATATGCCTTGTGACACCGCAGAAGGCCCATTTCGGTTAACCCCGGCCCTCAGACCCAGCCCGGCCCTCAGGCCCAGAAAGACTCCAGTTCGGACAGGCGCACCACATGACAATAGATCATGTTGAGAATGGCCAGCTCCTGCTGGTGCAGTTCATCCGTTCCCGCCGCGCAGCAATCCTCAAGCACGATCACGTTGAAGCTTTCATCGGCCAGTGAGCGCACGGTGGAGGAAATGCACTGATCGGTGAAAATGCCCGCAACCACCACGTTCCGAACGCCCATATTGGTCAGTATCAGGCGCAGGTTGGTGCCGGTCAGGG
>JALWTJ010000191.1:0-712 GCA_027082895.1 Hyphomicrobiales bacterium
AGCCAGAACCTCGACCCCGCGCACCAGTTCCTGGTAACGGGCCTTGAGCTGGTCATCCATCTGCTGGTTGAGCATGGACTGGGTAATGACCAGTTCCCCGACCATGTTGACCACCCGGTCCACCTTTTCCAGATCCACGCGAATGGACTGGGCCGAGGCCGGTTTGCTCGCCGGTTTCTTCTTTTCTGCCGGGGCCGTCGAAGCGCTGTTTGCAGCGGTATCCGCCTTTTGTGCTCCAGCAGGTTGTTCCGGCTCCGGTGCCGGTGGCGGTGCTATGCTGGCTGCCAGATCGGCAAAACTGGGAACGTCCCCATCCCCCTCGTCTTCCCCGGCAACAGATTCTTCCAGCGTGTCGGCCGCCGCAGTCGACAGTTCTGGTTCCGGTGCGCCATCCCCCGCGGCCGGCATCTCCGCATTGGCCATTTCCCCGGCACTATCCGCGTGAAAACCGACCAGATTGGCATCCGCATCCGCTTCCACCATCACCTGCTCGATGACAAGGTCACAATCCCCCTCCACGAACTCGAACACCTCGGCAATGGCCGCCTTGTCGATTTCATCGGAAACCAGCTTGATGTCCCAGCTGCAATAGACCCCGAAGGGCTCGAAATCCGCCAGTTCGGGAACCCCGTGCAGCCGCGCGCAGATATCCATCTGTCCCAGCCCGTTCAACTCCCGGAACAGCAACAGGGGATCATTGGCCCGCTCATAC
>JALWTJ010000191.1:722-7015 GCA_027082895.1 Hyphomicrobiales bacterium
CGCTCATACAATTCGTAATGGGGCGTGAAGGCGATATGCCAGTATCTTTCCCCCGCGGGCAGCGGAGCCTGTTCGAAACTGTCCCCATCGTCCTGACCCGCAGCGCCCTCATCATCCAGACTGACCGTGACAGGCGTGAAGTCGATATCGAATTCCTCCATCGGCTCCTCTTCTTCTTCCCCGGTCAGGATCTTGAAACGCCGCAGCTCCTCTTCCCCGAAATCGGCAGCCAGAACCCGCTCCTCCTGGGCGGCGCTGACAAAATCCGCCACCAGGTCGATCGAACGGATGCACAGGGCCACCACCTCGTCGGACAATTCCACCCGCCCGTCCCGGACAAAATCGAGCAACGTCTCGAAGGAATGGGCAAATTCGACCAGCTGGTCGAAACCGAATGCTCCGGCCCCCCCCTTGATGGAATGGATCGCCCGGAACACCGCATTCAGGCGTTCCGTATCCCGGTCCCCCTCCTCGATGGCCGCGAACTCCTCTTCCAGGTCGCCCAGCAGTTCGGAGCATTCCTCGAAATAGGTAGCCTTGAATTCGTCCAGTTCACTCATGTGACGTCACCGGTAATGCAATCTTCTTCAACAGGGCGGGCAAGAGACAGGAAACGCAAATGCGCTCAATGCACCACCCGGTGGATGACCGAAATCAGCTTTTCAGGATCAAACGGTTTCACGATCCAGCCCGTTCCGCCCGCAGCACGGCCCAGTTCCTTTTTTTCCTGCGAGGATTCGGTAGTCAGGATGAGAATGGGCAGACTCTTGTTGGCGCCCGAAGCACGCACGTTTCGGATGAATTCGATACCATCCATCACCGGCATGTTGATGTCGGTAATCACCACGTCGAACTCCCCTTCCTCCATTGCCTTGAGCCCCTGCTGGCCATCGGCGGCCTGCACGACCTCGAATCCGGCCTCCTTCAAGGCATGATCCAGCATGGAAAGGATGGTAGGGGAATCATCAACCGTCAGTACGCGCATGTCAGTCCTCTTGTTCTGTCCGGGTCAGGATGGGAGCCATCACCTGTTGCATGCCCAGCCGATCCACTGCCTCGCCAAAGGCAGGGCTTGGATTGCTGATCTGGAAGGTGACGCCCTTGGCTTCGGCGGTGTTGCGAGCGCTGATCATCATCAGCAAAGCATTGGTTACCAGCCGGGTTACTCCGGAACCGTCCAGCCGGACGTCTCCGGTGTCCAGGGCACCGTTCAGCCAGTCCCGCAATTCATCAATGGCATCCACGTCAACGACGCTGGGCAATGGCAGGGATTGAATTTCCGTCTGGGGCATGTTCGGCACACATTTCCTTCATTTTCATGCAGGAAGTGTCGTACGGAACCGTTTACATTTTCCTAACTATAGCGCCGATTGCGAACCGCCCCGTTCGAGTGCCGCGCGGATGGCCGCCACATCCACCTGTTCGACCCTGTCGGGTTGCCAGCGCGCCGAATGGTCCTTGTCCACAAGTACCGCCCGCACCCCTTCGGAAAAATCGTGCCGAGGCGCCATGAACCGGGACAGTTCCAGGTCCGCCGAAAGAACCCGGGACACATCCGGGTCATGTCGCGCCGCATCCAGCCCCAGAACATGCACCTGGTGCGATGTGGGACACCGGCCAAGGATCGTTGCCGCCATTTCCCCAAGCTCCGAGTCTGCCGTCACCTCCCGTTCAAGCCGTTTCATGATGGCCGCGCCATCATCCCCCGCAAACACCTGCGCGAACCGGTCGGCCAGGGCGCAGAACGCTCCGTCCCGCATCCCGCCCTGCGGGACAATATCACCCAGCAGGGCCTCAAGCTGCCCGCGCACCCCATCCTGCTGCGAAATCCGGACGAGCCGCTCGCGCAGCCCGGCACGCTCCGCCTCCGGCACCACCCCATCAACCAGCCCCAGCGCCATGGCATCCTCCAGCCCCACCGGCACGCCGGAGAGCATGAACATCAGGGCCCGGTGGCGCGGGGCGTGGGCGAGAATGGCGCGCACCCCCACATCGCAGAAAAATCCGATGGCCGCCTCCGGCATGGCATAACGGGCACCCGCCACCCCGATCCGATAGCGGGCATGCCCGGCAATGCCGATCCCGCCCCCCATCACCGCACCATGGGTCAGGGCCACCACCGGCTTTTCGTAAGTGGCGATCTGCCGGTTCATCCCGTATTCGGAAACGAAAAATCCGAACCCGCGCTCATGCTCGCCCCGATCCATGACATTTCGCGTCCAGCGCACATCGCCGCCGGCACAAAACCCCCGCGGCCCTTCCCCCTCGAAAAGAACCATCACAACCCTGTCATCCCGTGCCCAGCCCGTCAGGGCGGAACGAATGGCACCGATCATGTCCGGTGTCAGCGCATTGATCGCTGCGGGGCGCTGCAACCGGATCACCCCGAGCTTTCCCTCGACCCGGCTCAAGACATGTTCGCCCATGGTTTTCCCCCTGTCCCCGGAAACGTTTCCCGTCTTTTCATGTTGCGGTTCGGCGAAAAGTGCAATCCCCACCGCCCGCGCATCGAATCCGCTGCACGTCAAATTAACTGGCGGGAAACGGTTTCCCAACCCCCCTCGCCAATGCTAAGGCTGAAAGAAAAAAGGGGCAATCCGGAACTGAAATGACCAATGTATCACTAACCGGGATTGCCCGCGATCTGGCCGAACGGGCACGCTCCGGCAATCCCGTTCGCCTCGGCATCATCGGCTCGGGGGAAATGGGCACGGACCTGGTGACCCAGGCCATGCTGATGGAAGGGCTGGAAATCGCCGTCATTGCCACCCGCCGCCCCGCAACTGCCCTTGCCGCCCTTGCCATCGCCTACGGGGACACCGCCATGGGCCGGGAAGTATCGTCGCGAAAGGCCATGTCCGAAGCGCTGGACATGGGCAAGATCGCCATCACCAGCGATCCCAACCTGATGGTTACCGCCCCCGAGGTGGACGTGGTCATTGATGCTACCGGCAAGCCGGGCGTTGCCGCCGATTATGACCTGCTGGCCATGGAAAACGGCAAGCATGTCGTGATGATGAACGTGGAAGCGGACGTGACCATCGGTCCCTACCTGAAGGCCCAGGCCGACCGGCTGGGGGTCATTTATTCCGTCGGAGCGGGAGACGAACCGTCCTCGTGCATGGAACTGATCGAATTTGCCTCCGCCCTGGGCTACACCATCGTTTCCGCCGGCAAGGGCAAGAACAACCCGCTCAGGCATGATGCGGTGCCCGCCGATTTCGAGGAGGAAGCCAGCCGGCGCAACATGAACCCGCGCATGCTGGTCGAATTCATCGACGGCTCGAAAACTGCCGTCGAAATGGCAGCCATTGCCAACGCCACCGGCCTGAAACCCGACATTGCGGGCATGCACGGCCCAAAGGCCTCCCGTGACGAACTGCCCGGTGTTCTGATTCCGAAGCAGGATGGGGGCATCCTGAACAATGTGGGCGTGGTGGATTATACCATCGGCAAGGGCGTTGCCCCCGGTGTTTTCGTCATCGTCAAGGCCGAACATCCCCGTGTCATCGAACGCATGGACGACCTGCATGTGGGTACCGGTCCCTATTACGGATTTTTCCGCCCCTATCACCTGACCTCCCTTGAAGTGCCCCTGACCGCCGCCCGCATCATGCTGCATGGCAAGGCGGACATGGTACCCCTTCCACGGCCCGTGGCCGAAGTCTGTGCCGTGGCAAAGCGCGATCTGAAACCGGGCGAAACACTGGATGCGATCGGGGAGACCTGCTACCGGTCCTTCACCATGACCGTTGAAGATGCGCGGCAGAAGGACTGCCTGCCCGTGGGATTGCTCGAAGGGGGAAAGGTCACCGCCCCGATCAGAAAGGGCGACCTCATCACCCGCGCCAATGCCACCCCGGACACCAGCACCCTGCTCTATGAACTGCGCCAGCGCCAGGACCGGATGCTGAACCCTGTCTGAACCGGCAAACAGGTCGGCTGCAAGGAATATTTGTGCCCATGCAAATGTCGGTTTTCCAGTTCACCCTCATTCCGGCAATCCTTGCCATTCTCGCCGCCGCCCTAGCGGTGCGGGTTCGCCCCGGCCCACAAGCCGTCAGCGCCATCCAGCATTTTGCCGCCGGCGTGGTATTTGCCGCAGCAGCAGGCGAAATCCTGCCCGACATCATGCACGCCAACTTCCCCCTTGCCACCCTGATCGGCGGTGCGGCGGGAGTTGCCCTCATGCTGGGAATCAAGCAACTGGAAACCCGCATCAAGGGACCGCTCGGCATTCTGAGCATGATCGGATTCGACCTGTTCATAGACGGCCTGATCCTGGGGATCGGTTTTGTTGCCGCTGTCAAGACCGGTCTCCTGCTCACCATGGCCCTGTCCCTTGAAGTCGTCTTTCTGGCATTGGCCTTGTCCGTGGATCTGCAAAAGGATGGCTATCCGGCCGGCAAGGCGATCGCCATGGTTGCTTCCCTCATGGCATTGCTGCCCCTTGGCGCCCTGCTGGCAACGCCCATTGCAGCCCTGCCACCGGCTGTGGTTACCGGTTTCTTCGCCTTCGGCCTGATGGCCCTTCTTTACCTGGTGACCGAAGAACTGCTGGTGGAAGCCCATGAAACGCCGGAAAAACCATGGATCACAACCATGTTCTTTACCGGTTTCCTCACCCTTCTGCTGGCCGAGGAAATGATGGGCTAAATATCCGTCCGCGCTCCTGCCCGACCGCTGAAAACATGGATCAACTCCGGTTGACAAATCCCGGCAGTCCGGGAGGGCTCAGTCCAGCGTCTGGCGGTAACGCAACAGGGCGACGGTAACGATAACCAGCATGATCAGGGAAATGGCTCCCATGTCCCCGGTCACATCAGCAACATCCGCCCCCTTGAGCATGACCTTGCGCACCAGCCGGAGAAAATGGGTGGCCGGAATGGCCGTGCCGATGGCCTGTGCCCAGTTCGGCATGCCGGAAAAGGGAAACATGAACCCGGACAGAAGGATCGTTGGCAACAGGGTGAAGAACGAGATCTGCATGGCCTGCATCTGGGAACGCGCCACCGTGGAAATGAGAAACCCCAGGGCCAGATTGACCACAAGGTAAAGATTGAATCCCCAAAAGAACGCCAGGGGGTTGCCCAGAAACGGCACGCCAAAGAACCGGCCCGCCGCAACGAGAAACACACCCGTCTGCACATAGCCCACGAACACATAGGGAAGAATCTTGCCCAGCATCACCTCGGCGGGGCGTACCGGTGTTGCAATCAGCATTTCCATGGTGCCCTTCTCGCTTTCCTTGACGATGGCCACCGCCGTGATCATTACCATGGTCATGGAAAGGATGATCGCCAGCAAGCCGGGAACGATGTTCAGGGACGTGCTGCCTTCCGGATTGTACTGGCGGTGTACGACAACGGAAAAGGGCGCCTGTGCTCCCGCAGAAGCGCCAAGAGGCCCCACCAGGGTTTCCCGGATCGCCACCTGCACGATGCCGCTCATGGCCCCCACCGCACCCGCCGCCGCCGACGGATCCGACGCATCGGCAGCAATCAGCACATCCGGATGCAGTCCGCGCACGATATCCCGCTCGAAATCCGGTGGAATCACCACCACGAAATTGGCCGTCCCCTCCCGCAAGGCCCGGTCACCTTCTTCCGTGCCACTGACAACCCCGATAAAATCGAAATAATCCGAATTGGCCATTCCCGAAATTACGGCCCGCACCACCGGCCCGTTATCGGCCATCTCCACGAGGGTGCGCAGATGCTTGGGGTCCGAGTTGATGGCATAGCCAAACAGGATCAACTGCATGATGGGCAGGCCGATCATCATGGCAAATGTCAGGCGATCCCGCCGCATCTGGATGAATTCCTTGAACAGGACCGCAAGGAAGCGGGCGGGAGAAAAGATACGCATCACACTCCTCCGCGCCGAATGCTGTCGGTGCTGTTTCCCGTGTCCGGCGGCTGCAAGCCGCTATCCGGAAGCGGATCGGCCGAAAAATTGTCACGCGCCCCGTCCATCAAATAGATGAAGGCTTCTTCCAGTTCCGCCTTCTTTTCCTCCCAATGATGGATGCCACGGGCCATCTGCTCCTGCGCCACCTGCCTGAGAGCAGCCAGATCGGTTCCCGACACATGCAGGACCGCTCCGAACCGGGCAACCTGTTCCACCCCCTCCATGGTGGAAAGCAGATCAGCAAGCTTGCCCAGCTCAGGTCCGTCAACCCGAAAGGTATGCAGCCCGATGCGGGAAGGGATCTGTGCCGAAGGACCATCAATCAGTTTCTTGCCATAAGCGATATAGGCAATATAGTCGCACTGCACCGCCTCATCCATGTA
>JALWTJ010000192.1 GCA_027082895.1 Hyphomicrobiales bacterium
TGCAGCACGATGGCCATGCCGAAGGTGACCAGTATCTGCTCCGCGTGCGGACGCTTGTAGAAATGCTTTATCAGGCCGCGTTCCATGATGATGCCGATCAGCAGCATCACCGGTACCGCCAGCAGAACCGACAGGGGAACCGACCAGTCAACAATAAAGCTCCCCCAGTCACCGAACCAGGTTTCCGCATACGGGGTGCGAATTTCCAGCGGGGTGCCCCACGGAGATTTTTCCGTTTCGCTCAGCACCACATTTTCCAGTGTCAGCAACTGGCGAAAGGCCACCGCTACGAACGAGCCCAGCATGAACAGGGCGCCATGGGCGAAATTGACCACCCCCAGCGTACCAAAGACAAGGGTCAGCCCTAGGGCGATGAGAGCATAGGCCCCCCCCTTGTCCAGACCGTTCAGAAATTGCACCAGAATGGCGTCCATCACCCCCTCCAACTCAGGTCGCGAAACAGGATTTGTGCCGCAAATCACGAAAAACAGAACGGCCGGAACGCCCATGCGCCCCGGCCATCCATCTTAACAGGTTCAGGAGACCTCGTAAGGCCCAAGTTCGCCACCAAAGATGGAGGCGTCATATTCCACCTGGCTGCGCGGTACCGTCTGCACCACTTCGAGCAGGTCGAACTGGGAACTGGGGTTCTGGTTGCCCCGCACCACCAGCACGTCCTTGAAGCACTGGTGATCCTCGGCCCGGTACTCGGTGGGCCCGTTGCCCATGCCGTCGAACTTCCAGCCTTCCAGCGCCTTGATCACTTCGGGCGGATAGAAGGTGCCGACCCGCTGGCAGGCATCCGCATAAAGCAGTGCCTGAACGTAGCAGGTATGGGCCGCCATGGACGGAGGCGCGCCATATTCGGCACCGAACGACTTGACGAACGCTTGCGAGCCTTCATCCTGCAGCGACCAGTTCCAGTTGGTGGAACCAAGGATGCCCTTGATGTTTTCGCCCGCCCCCTGCGCCATCAGGCGGGAGAACAGGGGAACCACGATCTCGAAGTTCTTGCCGTTGACCTGTTTGTCACGCAGCCCGAACTGCACCGCCTGGGTGAGGGAGTTCACCATGTCGCGGCCATAGTGGTTCAGGATCAGCACATCGGCGCCCGAGTTCAGAACCGGCGTGATGTACTGGGAGAAATCCCCCGCGCCAACCGGCGTGCGCACCGCGGCGACGGTTTCCCATCCCAGCTTTTCGGTGGCATCGATCATGGATTCTTCCTGGGTCCAGCCCCAGGTATAGTCCGCGGTCAGGTGATAGGCGCGGCGATCGGTACCATATTCGGCTCCCAGAACCGGGCCGAGGGCCTGGCCGGACATGTAGGCGTTGAAGAAGTGGCGGAAGCCGTAACGCTTCTTGTCCTTGCCCGTGGTGTCGTTGGAATGGGTCAGGCCGGCCATGAAGATGATTCCCATTTCCTGGCACAGCCCCTGCACGGCCACCGCTACCCCGGAGGAGGATCCCCCGGTGATCATGATGGCGCCGTCCCTTTCAATCATGCGCCGGGCGCTGTCCCGGGCCGCATCGGCCTTGGTCTGGGTGTCACCGGTCACATATTCGAGCTTCTTGCCATTGATGCCGTTACCCTGAAGCGACAGGGGCTTCATGGTGTTGAGCATGCCCCCATCGCCTTCGCCGTTGATGTGCTTGACGGCAAGCTGGTAGGCCTTGAGTTCGTCTCCCCCCTC
>JALWTJ010000193.1 GCA_027082895.1 Hyphomicrobiales bacterium
GAGCGGACCGATCATCCCTGGTTCATTGGTGTGCAGTTCCATCCCGAGCTCAAGTCGCGCCCGTTTGATCCCCATCCGCTGTTTTCTTCCTTTATCAATGCGGCTTTGAAGCAGGGACGGCTGGTATGAGGGCGGGGACGTACCTGCATCGTTTGGTGTGCACCGGGGTCTGGTGATCGGAGATTGGCAATGGCCGGGGTAATCAACCTGCGAAAGGCACGCAAGAGGAAGCTTCGGGAGAAAAAGGAAAAGCGCGCCGAGGCCAATCGGGTGCAATTCGGGCGTACCCGGGAGGAAAAGCGGGCGCAGGAATTGAAGGCAACCCATGCCCGGCGTTTTCTGGATGCTCACCGACGGGGCAGAAAGGTTCCTTCTGAGGGGGAGGAAAGTTGAGGAAAGACATTGCCGTGCCGTGTGCCTTCGCCGGGGGCAGCTCAACAGGGCTGGCCGGCAAGGGGCGACAGGTGGTTGGGCTGGAATGATGCATTCCTTCTTCAGGCATGATAAAAGGAAATACGGAGAGGCGGAAGGCATGCGCCGGGGAGCGCTTTTGCCCAACCCGTCATTTTCCCGTTGGGGGGTCAGTGAACCAGATGTATCTCAATCCACGTCACAGTGAAATCGTCGAATCGGCGAAGGTGAATGGCCGGGTCACTGTCGATGAACTGGCGGCCCGGTTCAAGGTTACGCCGCAGACTATCCGAAAAGATCTGAACGAGCTGTGCCAGGCGCGTCTGCTGTCGCGCATCCATGGGGGGGCCATTTTCCCTTCCGGTATCGAAAATCTGGAATATGAACAGCGCCGGCTGATTTCGGAAGGGGAGAAACATGCCATAGGGCAGGCTGCAGCCGAGCTCATTCCGGACAATGCGTCCCTGTTCATCAATATCGGTACCACAACGGAAGCCGTTTCCCTTGCCTTGTTGAAAAAGCAGGGGTTGATGGTCATCACCAACAATATCAATGTGGCCAACCGGTTGCGGGTCTATCCCCAGTTTGAGGTGATCATTGCCGGTGGCGTGGTGCGTACGTCCGATGGCGGGATCGTGGGGGAGGCGGCGGTTGATTTCATCCGCCAGTTCAGCGTGGACTATGCGGTCATCGGCATGTCGGCCATTGACGAAAGCGGGGCCTTGCTGGACTATGATTTCCGGGAGGTCAAGGTGGCCCAGGCCATCATCGAAAATGCACGCCATGTCATCCTTGTGGCGGACAGTACCAAGTCGGACCGGATGGCGCCCGTCCGGATCGGGCATCTCTCCCAGGTCAATTCTTTCGTCACCGATCGTTGCGCCAACGAAAAGCTGCGTCAGATTTGTCTGGATAACGGCGTTGAACTGATTGAAACATCCACCATCTGACACATATATCCTGCAGCAACGAACTGACGGTTACCGGAGAGAATGGCGTATGCGTCTTGCCTTGTTCCGGTGCATGTCGTCCCACAAGAGCAACGGAATCTTACACAAAGGAAAGATCTCATGTCTGTACTGATCGGGCAAACAGCCCCTGACTTCACCATCAACACCACCAAGGGAACCATTCATTTTCATGACTGGATCGGCGATTCCTGGGTGTTCTTCTTTTCGCATCCGGCCGATTTCACGCCGGTCTGCACCACCGAAATGGGGCGGACGGCGCAACTGGCCGAGGAATTCGCCAAGCGCAATGTCAAGCCGCTGGGTCTGT
>JALWTJ010000194.1 GCA_027082895.1 Hyphomicrobiales bacterium
TGTTTACCCTGTATGCCCTGGGCGTGCCGGATATACTGGCCGCGGCCGGTATCCCCAAAACGGGCAGCGCCGCCCTGTTCTCCTTTGTGCTGAACAAGGGAATTGGCGACGGGCTGCTGGCCAGGGCTTCCTTTACCGCCACCTTCGGGCGCTGAGACCGGTTGCCGAAAAGCGCCATATGCGCTTTTCGGTCCACACGGCGCGCAGGTGAGTACGCTGCCGGTGACAGCAATGCCACGGGGCGCGGATTTGCGCCAGAACAGAACCGCTTGCAATGCCGCGCGGACGCTGGGTGATTCAAGCTGTGGGAAACGGGTACGTGTGCCCAACAGAAATACTTCCGGGGCAGGGGTGGATATCACATCATTCCACCCCGGTCGATGATGTCATCTAGGAGAGGAAAGACTTCCGATGGCCAAACAACGCCGCGATCGATTGCTCTGTTGAGACGCTCGCGGATGTGGCGAGCGCTCACAACAGTTCCATTCCCGACTTCCATGTATACAGTGTGCATTTCATCGAGAAGTTCGCGAACTTTTTGTTTTCCTCGTGCATAGGCAGCCCAGGAGCGCGGAAGGTCTATCAAATCGAGCAGGAAAAGTACCGACCACAGGCCAAAGAACCCAAGACCGGCGAGGAAAGGCCAGTTGGCAGTCAAATTAAGCAAATTCACTGCACCAATCAGCAATGCAATTGGTGCGGCTACAATAATTGCGAAACTGAGCAACTGCCCCTGAACGAATTGCCAGAAAGGGTGGCTGGTGGTAAAAAAACTTGCATTTGTTTCCTTGAGAAAGACGGGCAAGTAAAGCTTTTCTTTCGCAAAGGCTACCATTTCTGATGCAATGCATGCATCGACCAACATGCGATCAATACGCCGGTTTCGAACGGGAAGATCAAGATACTTGGCGACGGCTTCCATCAGGGAACTACTATTAATATAAGGGATTTCCCCTTTTTTGATTTCACTGAATATGATTTGCGGGTGTTGCCACAACTGCCAGGAGCGCTTGTAGGAACCTGTTAACGCCACCGGGTCTTTTTCACAGTCGGGCCATTCGTCCCTTTGAAAGGCAGACTCCAAAACATTAAAAAACAAACAGATTTTGTCTGATAAATCATCAAGCCAATCCGGCCCCAGGTCATTGTCTGCCGCATGGCTTGCTGCTTCGTAAAACATTTGGTTCATCAGTTCGTATTTAAGAGAATGTCGCAGAAAATCTGCCCGTTCTTCATTGAATACGTAAGATATCGTGTTGATGCCATCTTCCGCATCGGTATCAATCATTTCACGCTCCTCTGACACACGGCGTATTGCGGCCTCCGCTTGTTCCTTTGCCCATGCAAAATTTTCCGAGCTTGTTTCGTTTTGAACGTTGCTCATTTTTCGGTGTTTGCAAGTCAAACGAAGTTGAACTCCTCGGACTTCACCAAGTTGTGGAAGAGTTATCTCAGTGTCTTTCTGTACCGCGAACTCTTGGTCGCAATTGTGATATGGAAGAATTTTGATTGTACGGGGAGAAGATTCTGGAAACTGTGGTGAGCAGTACGAATAAACACCATTGACACCAGACAATTTTAGATATGCTTGATCAATATCTCCAGAATTAATAACTTTAGGAATATGATTAAATTTGTCTCCACTTAACTCAATATGTATTGATATGAAAGCATTAAATGCTCTTTTCCCGAAGATATCTTTTGTACGGGAGGCTGATCCTACAGTTATAAAACATTCGTCTTTATTTGATTTTTTAATATTCAATTGTATATCATTAATAGTTTGGCTTTTTCCAATTATTGAGTAACGTGTTCTCGCTCCGTTGAATTGGGTAGGAATTAGTTTAGCAGAAATTTCGTCTACATTTTCTATATTTTCTAGTAATATTTCTGCATCTGAACCGCTCTTTTTAGATGTTTTTTCAACCCGGTAACAATTGGGATCATCGCTCTCTATTCCGCAGGTGTAGTGTATCTTTTTGATTGTGAAGTGCAGTGGCCAAGGGTACGGAGTTAGGTCGTACTCAATCTGTTTCCCTTCATTGTCAAACTCTTGTAGGCACCACTTGTATTGGTTATTGGGTTCTGCGACCATTCTGATTGTATAGTCGGTACCGCGTTTCAATTTTCGCTCCTTTTTCTGGTATTGGTGGCACTATTCTGGTGGTCGCATTTATGTTGGCGCATCCATCCACTTCACCGTCAGTTTACCATAACCCCGTGAACCATTGGCAACCCATAGCAGGGGGAACACCCCGGAGAGGGGCGCGGTGCGGATAACCGCTTTGTCGTCGCCTTCCCGTGGGCCGGGCAGGGACAGACGGCATGGGGCCGACGACATGGTCCAGAATCCCCCGCGAAACACTCGGGAAGGAAATTGCCAAAAGTTTCCAGGGAAAATTCAGTCGAACATTCGAGGAAAAAGGAAAGGGACAGTATCCATTTTGCCTCAAAACGGGTGCGCGCCGGACATTCCCCGGTTTTGCCATTGAAACGGGCGGGCGCAGGCGCTAGCATGCATCCGCTTCCGGCAGAAACGGGTGAATTGCTATCCTTTCTTTCTGCCGGGGCTTCCCTGATTTCTGGACTTCGATGCCATGGGTATTGCCGAACTGTTGTTGACCGGCCTTGCAATCATGTTTGCCATAGGCCTGTGGTCCGTGTTTTTTCACGCCGGAGCCAATCGTATCCGGGCAACTTACGGTGCCATTGCCCTTGCCTGCCTGTTCCTGCTGCTGCCGGGGATCGGCTACATCATTGCCGCCCCGGGCACGGTTTCCATCGTGCTGCCCCTGGGCCTGCCCGACGTGGGCATGCGCCTGCGGCTGGATTTCCTGTCCGCCTTTTTCCTGGTGGTGGTCAATCTGGGCGGCGCCGTCTCTTCCCTTTATGCCATGGGCTATGGCGTTCATGAAGCCCGGCCCGGCCGCGTGCTGCCCTTCGTCGCCGCCTTTGTTGCTGCCATGAACCTGGTGATTCTGGCCGATGATGCCTTCACCTTCCTGCTCGCCTGGGAAATGATGTCCCTGACCTCCTGGGCCCTGGTCATGTCCAGCCGCGAAAAGGAAGCCGAGCGTGCCGGGCTGGTCTATTTCGTCATGGCCAGTTTTTCCGGCATCATGCTGCTGTTTGCCTTTGGCCTGCTGGCCGGGGCAGGGGGCGGATATGGCTTCGAGCAGATCCGCCTTGCCCCCCCTTCCGGCCCCGTTGCCACCGGTGTGCTGGTGCTGGTGCTGCTGGGGGCCGGGTCCAAGGCCGGACTGTTCCCGCTTCATGTCTGGCTGCCCCTGGCCCATCCGGCCGCGCCCTCCCACGTTTCCGCCCTGATGAGCGCCGTCATGACCAAGGTGGCCGTGTACGGGGCCATTCGCATCCTGTTCGACCTGATCGGTCCCGCGATGGTCTGGTGGTGGGCCATTCCGGTGCTGGCCATTGCCGGCATCACCACCCTGATGGGGGTGCTTTATGCGCTCATGCAGCATGACCTGAAGCGCCTGCTGGCCTATCACACCGTGGAGAATATCGGCATCATCTTCATCGGTCTGGGGCTGGCCATGGCCTTTCATGCCAACGGACAGACGGCGGGGGCAGCCCTTGCCATGGGCGCCGCCCTGCTGCATGTGTTCAACCATTCCCTGTTCAAGAGCCTGCTGTTCCTGGGCTCGGGCGCCGTGCTCCATGCCACGGGGGAACGCGATATCGATCGGCTGGGCGGCCTCATTCACAACATGCCCCGCACCGCCTTTTTCTTCCTGGTCGGTTCCGCCGCCATTTCCGCCCTGCCGCCCCTGAACGGTTTCGTGTCCGAATGGCTCACTTTCCAGTCTGTTCTGGCCTCTTCCCAGCTTCCCCAGATGTCCCTTAAGTTCCTCATTCCGGTTACCGGTGTCATGCTGGCCCTTGCCGCCGCCCTTGCCGCCGCCTGCTTCGTCAAGGCCTTCGGGGTGACCTTTCTGGGCCGCCCGCGCTCCGACATGGCTGGCAAGGCACGGGAAACCGATCGCTTTTCCCTTGTTGCCATGGGGCTTCTAGCCACCCTTTGCCTTCTGGTCGGGATATTTCCGGGGCAGGCGGTTCAGGCCCTGCACCCGGTGGTGGGATTCCTCGTCGGAGGCGGGCTGCCCACGGAGGCCGTCACGCCCGCCGTGCCCCTGTCCCTGACACCCTTTGCCGACGGGCGCAGTTCCTATAACGGCATGATCATATTCGTGTTCCTGCTGGTTTCCGCCAGCTTTACCGCCTGGTTCGTGCACCGGTTTGCTTCCCGCACAACCCGGCGAACCGACAGCTGGGATTGCGGGCACCCGGAGGATAATCCGCTGGCTCAATATACCGCCGCCAGCTTTTCCCAGCCCATTCGCCGGGTTTTCGGTGCCAATGTCTTTTCCGCCCGCGAGCAGGTGGACATGCCGCCCCCGGGAGACAACCGGCCGGCCCGCTTTGCCGTCAGCATGGACGATCCGGCCTGGAAATATATTTTTACTCCCCTTTCAACGTTGGTGACCTGGGTCAGCCGACGCGTCAACGTGTTGCAGCAACTCACCATCCGCCGTTACCTGACGCTTGTATTCTTCTGGGTGGTGGGGCTTCTGATCGTGGTGGCCCTATGGAACTGATCAACGACCTTTTTGCACAAGGGGTGCAGATGATGCTGACCCTGCTGGCTGCCCCCGCCCTTGTGGGGCTGGTGCGCAAGGTGCGCGCGCGCCTGATGCGCCGGCGTGGTCCTTCCATTTTCCAGCCCTATGCAGACCTGTTCAAGCTGGCCCGCAAGGAAGCGTTGCTGGCGCACAGTTCTTCCTGGTTGTTCCGGGCCGCCCCCTATGTCGTTTTTGCCGCCATCTGGGTGGCAGCCGCCCTGGTGCCCACCTTTGCCAGTGGCCTGATGTTCAACTGGGCGGCCGATATTCTGGCCATTGTCGCCCTTCTGGCAACGGCCCGCTTTGCCCTGGCACTGGCGGGCATGGATGTGGGCACGGCCTTTGGCGGTCTTGGCGCTTCCCGCGAAATGATGATTTCATCCCTTGCCGAGCCCGCCATGCTGATGATCGTTTTCACCATTGCCCTGCTGGCCGGCACCACCCAGTTGTCCCTGATCGCCCAGTTCATGCTCGACCAGCCAGTCGGGTTGCGCGTGTCCCTGGGGCTTGCCCTGATTGCGCTCATTATCGTGTCAGTGGCCGAAAACGGGCGCATTCCGGTGGACAATCCGGCAACCCATCTGGAATTGACCATGGTTCACGAAGCCATGGTGCTGGAATATTCCGGGCGTCATCTGGCCCTGATCGAGGCCGCCGCCGCGGTCAAGCTTCTTTTGTACGTCTCCCTGATCATGAGCCTGTTCTTTCCGGTGGGCATGGCACAGGCCGGGGGCACCCCTGCGGCCATGGCAACAGGGATGGCATGGTGGGCCGGCAAGGTGGTTCTGGCCGGAGCCCTGCTGGCCTTCGGCGAAACGGCGGTGGCCAAGATGCGCCTGTTCCGGGTCGCCGAATTCCTCGGTGGGGCCCTCGTGCTGGGCCTGCTGGGCATGATCCTGCTGTTCGTTTCACGGAGTTTGTGAGAGATGTTGCCCGCCAGCCTCGACCTTCTGGATGTGACCTATTTCCTGTCCGGCAGCGTGCTGGTGAGCAGCTTCATCCTGCTTTACCAGACCCGCCTGTTCGGCATTCTCAATGCCTTTGCCCTGCAGTCGATCATCCTTTCCCTTGCCGTTGCCTGGCAGGCCATGGTGCAGCAGGCTCCCCATCTTTATGTAACGGCGGTGATTGCCTTCCTGATGAAAGGGATTTTTGTTCCGCTGGTCCTGCGGCGCATCGTGCGCGTCTTGAACATCCACCGGGCGGTGGAGACCGTAGTCAGCATCAACCTGACATTGCTGGGGGGTATCGGTCTGACCATCCTGTCGATCATGGTCGTCTTTCCCATTGCCCGGGCCGCTGACGTGCTGGTGCGCGAAGACCTGGCCTTTGCCCTTTCCATCATATTGCTGGGTATGCTCATGATGATCACCCGCCGCAACGCAGTGTCCCAGGTGGTGGGCTTCATGGCCATGGAAAACGGACTGGTGCTGGCTGCCACCGGTGCCCGCGGCATGCCTCTTGTGGTAGAGGTTTCCGTGGCCTTTTCGATCCTGATTGCCTTTTTCGTCTTCGGCATATTCATCTTTCGCATTCGTGAAAGGTTCGACACCATCGACGTGGACGATCTGAGCGCCCATCGCGGAGATGCCCGATGAGTGTGACCACACTTGCCTTCGTCTTGATCCTGGGGGCGCCGCTTGCCGGGGTGTTTCTTCTGGCCGCCATTCCCAGCTACCGGCTGGGCGCCCGGTTGAACATCCTGTTTTCCGCCGCCGCCCTTGCCGGGTCCGTCCTCCTGTTTCTGGTGCCGGGTACCGTTGGAACCTTCTTTCTCGTGGACAGTTTCAATATCTATCTGGTGGCCCTGAACACCTTCATCGGGTTCACCACTTCCATCTTCAGCGCCAGTTACATTGCCCATGAACTGGAAGAGGAAAACCTCACCCGCAACTATCTTCGTTTCTATCATGCCCTGTTCCAGTCCATGATGGGGGCCATGAGCCTTGCCCTGCTGTCCAACAATCTGGGGATCATGTGGGTGGGAATCGAAGTGGCAACCCTGAGCACGGTCGTCATGGTGGGCATCTACCGCACGCCCCAGGCCATTGAAGCGTCCTGGAAATATTTCATCCTGGGCAGTGTCGGTATCGGCCTGGCCTTTTTCGGCACCATCCTGCTCTATATCACCGCCCAGAACGTGCTGGGCGAGGGCATTCCCGCCCTGACGTGGAGCCTTTTGACCGAAAATGCCGCCACCTTCGATCCGGCACTGCTCAACCTTGCCTTCGTGTTCCTGCTCGCCGGATACGGCACCAAGGTCGGTCTTGCGCCCCTGCATGCCTGGCTGCCCGATGCCCATGCCGAAGGCCCCACACCCATTTCCGCCGTCCTGTCCGGTCTGCTG
>JALWTJ010000195.1 GCA_027082895.1 Hyphomicrobiales bacterium
CAGGTGATCGAGCCGCCGGCCCGCGCCCGGGTGTTTCTCTGCTCCGATTTCACCCCCAATGCCGGGCTGATCTACGACAATGGCCGCGCCATGAGCCTGCAGCCCCACCCCGAATTCGAAGTGGCCTATTCCCGGGCCATCTGCGAGTTGCGCCGCAACAATCCCATGAGCGAGGATCAGGTGGATCGCGCCATTGCCAGCCTTGAAGCGCCCCTGGACAATGACCGGGTGGGACGGGCCCTGGCGCGGTTCTTTGCCCATGCAGGGAAAGAAGCAGCAACCGGCACCAGCACAGGTGATGCTGGCACAAGCGCGCCCTGCACCAGCCAGTCCTGAAAGTACTGGCCCCGAAAGTGCCGGCCTGCGCCGGGGGCCGCCCGAGCGGCAATCCGTATCAGTTCATGTCCCCGGCGGGCAGAAAGCGGGCAATTTCCGCCCGTAAGAGGTCGATACCTTCACCGGTTTCCGAGGAGGTCAGCCCGATGCCGGGAAAGGCCGCCGCTCTTTTGGCGATCAGCTTTTCCGTTGCCGCGATGGTTGCATCAAGGGCACGCTGGCTCGGTTTGTCCACCTTGGTCAGAACGATCTTGTAGCTGACCGCATTGGTATCCAGTTCGTTCATCACGCTGATATCGTTGGCTTTCGGCCCGTGCCGGCTGTCGATCAGAAGAAATACCCGCCGCAGGTTGGAACGCCCCTTCAGATAGGCATGGATCAGCCGCGTCCAGGCCGCCACCGCCGGTTTGGGGGCCCGGGCAAAGCCGAATCCGGGCATGTCCACGATCCGCAACGGGGCCCGTTCGGAATCAAACAGGTTCAATTCCTGTGTCCGCCCCGGGGTATTGGAGGTGCGCGCCAGGTTCCGCCGCCCCGTCAACCGGTTGATCAGGGATGATTTGCCCACGTTGGAACGGCCGGCAAAGGCGATTTCAACCCTGTCGTCTGCGGGAAGGTCCGCCACGCGCACGCACCCCTTCACGAAATGGAACGGACGTGCAAACAGCAGTCGCCCGGCTTCCAGTTCCTGCTGTGAAACCGTCTCGTTCATGCCGTATTTCCTTCCGGAACGCGTGGGGAGGTCAACAAGCCGGGGCAAGGGGGGGCGCTCCCGTGCCCGCAGGACAGCCCCCTCACACGATCCGCGTCAACGGGCCGGGGGATCGGCCTTCTTGCCGGATTTGCCGAACATGTTGGCCAGCAGGTTCACTTCCACCCCGTGCCGCCGCATGATGGTATATTGCTGCACGATCCCCAGGAAATTGTTCCAGGTCCAGTAGATCACCAGCCCGGCCGGGAAACGGCCCAGCATGAAGGTGAAGATGATCGGCATCAGCCCGAAGATCATGGCCTGTGTCGGATCGGTCGGGGGCGGATTGAGCTTCATCTGCGCCCACATGGCGATGCCCATCAGCACCGGCCAAACGCCCAGATGCAGGAACCCGCCCACCACCGGCAACACGGTCGGGTCATAGGGAATGAGTCCGAACAGGTTGAAGATGTTGGTGGGATCGGGTGACGCCAGGTCCCGGATCCAGCCGAAGAAAGGCGCGTGACGCATTTCGATAGTCACGAACAGAACCTTGTACAGGGAGAAGAAAACCGGGATCTGCAGCAGCATGGGCCAGCAACCCGCGATCGGGTTGATCTTTTCCTTCTGGAACAGTTCCATCTGCGCCTTCTGCATGGCTGCCCGGTCGTCCCCGTACTTTTCCTGCAACGCCTTGATCTGGGGCTGCACCTTGCGCATGGCGGCCATGGAGGCATAGGACTTGTTGGCCAGCGGGAAGAACAGGGCCTTCACCATCACCGTCACGATCAGGATGGCGACCCCGAAATTGCCCGTGATCCCTTCGATGAAGCGCAACATGTAGAACATGGGCTTGGTGATGAAGTGGAACCATCCCCAGTCGATGAGCAGTTCCAGCCGGTCGAACTTGTAGGTGGTTTCATAGGTGTTGATGATGGATTCAACCTTGGCTCCGGCGAACAGGTAACTGGTATTCTTCGCGCTGGAGCCGGCACCTACCACCACCGGTTCCCGGTTGACATAGCTGGTCTTATAGATATCGGTCTGGGCCGGTTTCGTGTAGGAAAAGCGCGAGTTGATCGGCGTCTCGGGTGCCGGCATGATCGCGGTGGCCCAGTACTTGTCGGTAAAGCCCAGCCAGCCCCCATTCGATTCATAGTCCGACTGCAATTCCTCCTTCATGCCCTTGTAGCTCTTTTCCACCAGATTGGCATCGCCCAGCACGCCTAGCGGTCCTTCCTGCAGGATGAAGAATCCGGCAACCTTGGGCGTTTCATGGCGGGAAATCTGCGCGTAAGGGAACAGGGCCACATCACCGGTGGAACTGTTGGTTACTTCCTGGGTGATGGTGAACAGGTAGTTTTCGTCAACGGCAATGGTGCGGCGGAATTCCAGCCCCTCCCCGTTGTCCCAGGTCAGGGTGACGGGGTTTTCCTGCGTCAGCGTGTCATTGCCCGCGACCTGCCACACGGTCTGGCCCGTGGGCACCTTTGCCGTGCCCCCCGCCGCGGTAACCCAGCCCTGTTCGGCAAAGTAGCTCTTGGGAGCCCCCACCGGTTCCAGAAGGTGAATGATCGGGCTGTCCGGGTCCACCGTCTCATGGTAGTTCTTCAACGCCAGATCGTCGATCCGCCCCCCGACCAGATTGATGGAGCCGGCCAGGGCAGGGGTGTCGATGCTTACCCGCGGCGTTCCGGCAATGGCGGCATCCCGGTCTGCAAATTCGGTACTTGCCACGTCCGGCGCGGCATTGGCACTGCCCGCCACCGGTGTTGCCACGTCGACGCCGCTGGCCCCGCCCTGCTGTTCGGCATTCTGCTGCGCTTCGATCTCGGCCTGCTTGGCCGCCCGGTCCAGTTGGGGTCCGACGACGAAATATTGCCATCCGGCCAGAACAATCAGGGAAAGCACCACGGCGGTGATCATGTTGCGGGTTTCAGATGTCATGTCCGGTTTCTTTGTTCTGTGGAGTTGAAATGGGGGCGTCAGGAATTCGGGCTGGCAGGTCGATCGGCTGGAGGAGGGCGCCTTTCCATGCGTTGCAGGGTGGACCCAAGCCGCTGGACCAGTTCGGCAAATGGTGCATTCAGAACCTCCCGCTTGCCGATCAGTACATAATCATGCCGGTCGGCAAAACATCCTTTGCATGCCATGACAGCTGCCCGGAGCCGTCGCTTGATACGATTGCGTTCCGCGGAATTGCCCATCCGTTTGGTCACCGTGAAGCCGACACCGAAATCTTCCTGCTCGACCCGCACCCTCTGCAAAACGAAAAACCGCCCGGAAATACGTTCTCCCCGGGCAGCATTCAGAAACTGAAATCGCTTTTTCAGTCGGCGCATGGCGATCCATGATGGCTGGCCGTTTCCGCCCTCGCATGCAAAAAGCCGGGTCACGAACGGCCGGCTGCCTGCATCAGGCCGACAGGCGCTTGCGGCCGCGAGCGCGCCGTGCATTGATGATCTTGCGCCCGTTACGTGTTGCCATGCGGGCCCGAAAGCCGTGGCGTCGGGTGCGCACAAGGCGGCTTGGCTGAAATGTACGCTTCATGAACCGATAACCGCAGGCAAACGCGGTTCCTCTATGTCAATTTGTTGAAACAGAACTGTCAATTTGTTGAAACAGAACGCATCGCCGGACAGCAGGAAACCCCGCGCCCACGATGCCTGAGGGCCTCTATAAAAAGAACTGGGGGGCAAGTCAACAGACCCCCGGAGCCATTCGCCTTCACATCCGAAGGCCGGCATGTCCATCCCTTTCCCTGCCATCACACTTCCTCACACATGGGTGAAGCCCCGCGCGCCGGGGCAATAAAATGTGTATGCAAAGGCTTCCGATCGGTGCAAGGAATGGTTTGAGGCAGAAAATCTGTCTTGTTTTCCGGGACGGTGCATGACGAACAGGCGCGTTTCCGGACGGGAAGCGGCCACAGCACGGAGAAGAACGAAGTCCATGTCCGAACTGCAAGATGCCCCTTTGGCCTCCAGGCACCCTCTGCTGAAGCGCTGGCTGCCCCTGCTGCTTCTCGTATCCGCCTTCGCACTTTTTTTTGCCCTTGGCCTGCACGAACGACTGACTCTGGATGAACTTGCCCTGCGCTACGGAGAACTCGACCGGTTCCTGCAGGACAATTACCCTGCTGCCGTGCTGATATCCATTGCCGCCTATATTCTGGTCACGGCGGCATCCCTGCCCGTGGCCACTCTCCTGTCCGTCGCGATCGGTCTGCTGTTCGGCTGGGCGGCGGGGGCGGCCATCATCGTTGTTGGTGCCACCCTTGGCGCTGCGGTCATCTTTCTTGTGGCCCGGTCCCTGTTCCATGATTTCTTTGCCCGCAAGGCCGGAAGGTTCCTGCAGACCATGGCCGAGGGTTTTCGCAAGGATGCGGTCAGCTACATGCTGTTCCTGCGCCTTGCCGCCGTGTTTCCCTTTTCCGTGGTCAACGTGGTTCCCGCCATCCTGGGCGTCCGGTTCTCCACCTATTTCTGGACGACGGCCATCGGCATCATTCCGGGCACCATTGCCTACGCCTTTGCCGGGGAAGGGTTGCGCTCCATCATTCATGAACGGGCCAGCGCCTGCGCCCGCAACGTGCCCCCGTGCGGCACCCCGTTCGGCGCTGCGGACATTGTGACCCCGCAGATGCTGATTGCCTTTGTCCTTCTGGCCCTGGTGTCCCTGCTGCCGGTCATTCTCAGGCGGCTGCGCAGGCGCCGGAGCACGTCGTGAAACACACGAAGTGGTTTTCGAACAAGATGCCGTGCATGTTCCAGCGTGGTATTGGCGCACGGGTTGGCGTTCACGCACAGATTGTGCATGTTGATTGACATTTGGGGTTCAGGGGAAAAGCAATGACACAAGTTTTAAGGCCGGATCTGTGCGTCGTGGGCGCCGGTAGCGGTGGGCTGAGCGTGGCGGCAGCCGCGCGGGCACTGGGGGCATCCGTGGTGCTGGTCGAGCGGGACAGGATGGGGGGCGATTGCCTGAATTATGGCTGCGTGCCCTCCAAGGCTCTCATCGCGGCCGCCAAGCGGGCCCACACCATTCAGCATGCATCGCGCTTCGGCGTATCGGCCAGTGAACTCAAGGTCAATTTCGGCCGTGTGCACCAGCATGTGCGCGACGTGATCGATTCCATCGCCCCCCATGATTCCGTGGAACGTTTCGAGGGGTTGGGAGCAACCGTCATCAAGGCCCATGGCCGTTTCCTCGACCGGACCACGCTTGCGGCCGGTGATGTGCAGGTCAAGGCGCGCCGTTTTGTCATTGCCACCGGCTCCAGCCCCTTCATTCCCCCTGTGCCGGGGCTGGATCAGGTGGAATATCTGACCAACGAGACCATTTTTTCCATGACCCGCAAGCCCGCCCACCTGCTGGTGATCGGGGGCGGTCCCATCGGCATGGAACTGGCCCAGGCCCACCGGCGTCTCGGCTGCGAGGTCAGTGTCGTGGAAATGTTCGACCCCCTGGGCAAGGACGATCCCGAACTGGCCGCCATCGCCCTGCGCAAGATCGCTGCCGAAGGGGTCAATATTCTGGGCCGGACCGCGGTCAAGTCCGTCGAGGCGAGAGGGCAGGGGGTGGCCCTTGACGTCGAAGCAGACGGGGAAACCCGCACCATTACCGGTTCCCACCTGCTGGTGGCTGCAGGAAGGCAGGTCAACATATCCGACCTTGGTCTGGAGGCGGCCGGGATCCGGCTTGCCGGGCGGGCCATCGGGGTGACCCCGGGCATGCGCACCTCCAACCGGCGTGTCTATGCTATCGGTGATGTGGCCGGCGGCCTGCAATTTACCCACATGGCCGGCTATCATGCCGGTCTTGTCATTCGCAATGCCCTGTTCGGCCTGCCGGTCCGGCAGGATACCTCCATTATCCCCTGGGCGACCTACACGGACCCCGAACTGGCCAATGTGGGCATGACCGAGGCCGAGGCCAGAAAGAAACTGGGGGAGCGGTTCCGGGTGTTGCGTGCCACCTTTGCCGAAAATGATCGTGCCCGGGCCGAGCGCCGCACCGAAGGGGTGGTCAAGCTTATCGTGGCACCCAATGGAAAGATATTGGGGGCCGGAATCGTGGGCGCCGGGGCCGGAGAACTCATTTCGTTCTTTGCCTATGCCATGGCCAACAGGATGAAGGTGTCCAGCCTGACCCGGTTCGTCGCGCCCTATCCGACCATTTCCGAGATCGTCAAGCGGGTGGCCTATGCCTTTTATGCCGAGCAGGCGGACAATGTCTGGCTGGGCCGGCTGCGTCGGCTGGTGGCAAAGTTGCCCTGATCCCCTCAATCGGGTAACCAGCATGCATGATCGAGCAACCAGCCCAGCAACCCGGCGCGCTCTCCTCTGCGAGCGGATCCGGCCGGAACGGATTTCACCTTGGCCTGTCCGCCAAGCTGATTGCCATGATCGTGTTCGTGATCCTTGGGGTGGAAGTGCTGATCTTTCTGCCCTCGCTGGCCAATTTTCGCGCCAACTGGCTGGATGACCGCATCCGGGTCGGCGCGGTGGCGGTGCGGGTTCTGGACGCGGTGCCTCCCGACATGCAGGTTCCCCGGGAACTGGCCGATCACCTGCTGGAAACCGCAGGTGCCACCACCATCGTCTTTCGCCGCGACGGCCAGAGCCAGTTGCTGGAAATGAGCAATGCCATCCAGCCCCAGTCCGTGGTGACCGCCGACATGCGGCAAAGGGATCCTCTGACCCTGATTGCCGGTGGGCTGGATACCCTGTTCAATGGCGGCGACCGGACATTGCGAATCGTGGGCGCGGGGGTGGAAACGGGCGGGGATCAGCTGGAAATTCTCATGCCCGAGAGCGTGTTGCGCGATGCCCTGATTACCTATGCGCGCAATATTTTCCTTCTTTCCCTGGTTGTTGCTGCCATGACCTCGGGAGCCATTTTCCTGTTCCTGAACAGGTTGTTGATCCGGCCCATTCAGAAGGTGACGGCCAATC
>JALWTJ010000196.1 GCA_027082895.1 Hyphomicrobiales bacterium
GGACGTACCGCCGAATTTCATCACGATGAGAGACACGAAAGGCACTCCTTGACACGCCCGGTGGCCCCGGGACGACACCCGGAACGACTTGGGCGCTCACTTGGCACAAAGCGCGCCCGGTTTCAAGCGGCAGCACCCTTCCCCCATAATGATGTCCAATCGGTGACAAGCACACCCAACGCCCCGAACACTGCACAAGGGTTCCGCTGACCATGCGGTTTGCCGTGGGGGGAAGCGGGCCGTCCACAGCCATCCCCTGCTTGAATTCGCACCCGATTGGGTCCATGTGTTAGGAAAACCGACAAGAATGCGGACCGGGCCACCGCATGTTTCTTGCAGCACACGGCCTGCAGACGGGATTGCCATGACCGCTACCACCATCAATGCCGATGAAGTCAAGAAATTTTCCGACCTGGCGGAACAATGGTGGGATCCCGCCGGCCAGTTCAAGCCCCTGCACAAGTTCAACCCGGTGCGGCTGGCCTATATCCGCGAACATATCCTGCGCCACTTCGATCGTGACGGCACCAGAAGACATCCGCTTGAAGGTATCAGCATCCTTGACATCGGCTGCGGCGGCGGGCTGCTGTGCGAACCCATGGCCCGGCTCGGCGCCGATGTAACCGGTGCCGACGCTTCCGAACGCAACATTTCCATTGCCCGCATCCATGCCGAGCAGAGCGGTCTGGGCATCACCTACACGGCAACCACCTCCGAAAAACTGGCCGAAACGGGCCGGAAATTCGATGTGGTGCTCAACATGGAAGTGGTCGAACACGTGGCCGATGTGCCCCTGTACCTGAAAAGCTGCGCCGATCTGGTCAATCCGGGCGGCCTGATGTTCATTGCCACCATCAACCGCACCGCCAAGGCCTACGCCCTGGCCATCGTGGGGGCCGAATATGTTCTGAACTGGCTACCGAAGGGCACCCATCAATATTCCAAATTCCTGACCCCTGAGGAAATCACCTCCATCATTTCCCGCCACGGCATGCGCGTCATCGACAGGACAGGCGTCAGCTATCATCCCCTGCACGATCAATGGCGCCGCACCCGGGACATGTCCGTCAACTACATGCTGCTGGCGCAAAAGGACTGATCCCGCCCCAAACGCCTTCTTCTTTCCATCGAACGGGGAAAATGCCCCGCCCGAAGACCTGCGCGAAACGGGCCGGAACATTCAACGACTGAACATGAGCACGCTCAGTTCTGCTCCTCGGGCAGGCTGGGCAGAGGCAGGATGTCGATCCCGTCCTCGATCAGGCTGGCCGTTTCCTCGGCCGTCGCTTCCCCGTAGATCCCCCGCGGTTCAGCCTCGTGATAATGAATCTTTCGCGCCTCGGCCGCAAATTCCTTGCCCACATAGTCCGCTTCGGACGTCACCTTGTCGCGCAAGGCACGCATCACCTCGACCAGCTTCTTCTGATCGGGATGCCCAAGAGAAACGGACACGGTCTTTTCGGGCGTGCCCGCTGGCGCAGCCGGGGATTCCGCCTCTTCCGGCAATGCTGCCGGGCTGGTGCTGTCCGCATTTGTCTTCCGCCCGACCGCCGGAGCCATGAGCGCCTTGCTCACATTGACCGACATGCACATGGGACAGGTAACGATCCCCATCTCCACCTGCTCATCAAATGCATCCCCGTTACGAAACCAGGCCTCGAAACGGTGCTCGTTTTCACAAACCAGC
>JALWTJ010000197.1 GCA_027082895.1 Hyphomicrobiales bacterium
GACTGGCTCCCCCGCTTCATGGACCAATAGTTCAAGGACCCCACCCCATGGATACAGCCGAAATCGAACAACTGATAAAGCAGGCCATTCCGGACGCCAGGGTTCTCGTGCAGACCGATGACGGGCACCATTTTACCGCCACCGTGATTGCCGCCTCCTTTGAAGGCAAGTCCCGGGTGCAGCAGCACCAGATGGTCAATGCTGCCTTGAAGGGCATTATCGGCTCTGACCAGCTGCACGCCCTTGCCCTGCAAACCGGCACCCCGGAATAGCTCCATTGTCCCGCGCCGTTCTTTTCGACGTGGATGGCGTTCTCATCCATTCCATGTTCCATCCCGACCCGGCCCGGTGCCGACGTTGGGACCGGCACATGCACGAAGATCTGGGAATTGACAGTGAAGGTTTCCGCACCTTCTTTGACGGCCGCTTTCGCGACATCGTAAGGGGCCGCAAATCCCTGCTTGGCGAACTGACGGAATTTCTGCCCACCATCGGCTACCACGGACCGGCCCTGACCGTTCTGGGCTATTGGTTCAAACATGACAGCCAGCTCAACCTGCCCCTGTTGGACGCCATACGGCAATTGGCAAAAAACGCCGATGTGGAAGTGTCCCTTGCCACCAATCAGGAACATATCCGCGCGCTGCACCTGTGGGAACATATGGGCCTGCGCCACATTTTCGCGGACATGTACTATGCCGCCCGATTCGGGGAGGCCAAACCCGACCGGGCCTATTTTGACGCCGTCGACCAATGCCTTACCGGACATGACGAGCCCCCATTGTTCTTTGACGACATGCCAAAAAACGTGGAGGCCGCCAACAAACATGGATGGGAAGCCGTCCTGTTCGACGTGACCGAAGATTTCACAGACCACCCATGGGTGGCATCGCGCCTTTCCCGTATATAAGCAGATACTTGAATGCCCCTCGACAAAACCGGCACGGACAACTATCTATCTGCGGGAAAGGAGTGTTGCCCATGGTGCCCGCACTGATTGGTCTTGCACTCGTCCTGATTGTTGCCATTGCGGCAGATTACAGGGTTCTGAACGCCCTGATCTGCCTGTTCACTTCAATTTGCCACCGGGCCCTGATCCCGGCTTCCAAAGGAAAAACCCATGACTGATTTTCAGGCCATCATTGACGAAAACGTCAAGTCCAACCCCGTTCTCCTGTTCATGAAGGGCACGCCGGATTTCCCCCAGTGCGGGTTCTCCGGGCAGGTGGTCCAGATCCTGAACTATCTGGGGCTGGACTATGAATCCATCAACGTGCTGGAAAATGACGGCATCCGCCAGGGCATCAAGGAATATTCCGACTGGCCCACCATCCCCCAGCTGTATGTGAAAGGGGAATTCATCGGCGGCGCCGACATCGTGCGCGAGATGTTCCAGGCCGGCGAACTGCAGGCCCTGCTGGAAAAGAACGGCATTTCCGTCACCGCCAAGGCCTGAACCATGTCCGCCTCCCAAAGGACATGGAACGTCTACCTGTCCGGTGAAATCCACACGGACTGGCGCGAACAGGTGGCGGCGGGCGTTGCTGCTGCCGGGCTCCCGGTGCGTTTTTCTGCCCCCGTCACCGACCATGCCGCATCCGATGATTGCGGTGTGGCCATTCTGGAAGCCGAAGAAAAGAAATTCTGGCACGATCACAAAAGCGCAAAGATCAACGCTATTC
>JALWTJ010000198.1 GCA_027082895.1 Hyphomicrobiales bacterium
CTTCAGAGCTGCACAAGAAGTTCGACTGCAAAGCGTCATCCACTTGCCAGGAGACATCGCGGGCGTTCAGCATTCAGTACGGCAGCGGCTCAATGAAGGGTCACGTCGATTACGACAAAGTTTGCGTAAGTGCCATGAGGCAATTTTGCCGCCGAACCACCGCCTCACGCAGTTCGGTGGTGCCGTGAGCAACATGTGCTGCGCGAAGCAGGGCTTTGCCTGCGCCACCACTGAACCGGGCGTCGCCTTCGTCGCCGCAAAGTTCGATGGCATTCTCGGTTTGCATAGTATTTCACAATATAAAACGCATGCTGCGCCCAACAGGCATGGGCTGGAAGGAGATCTCGGTCGACAGCCTGGCAATGCCATTCGACTGCATTCGAACGGACAAGGCCACGTGTCCGGAGGGCAAGTTCGCCTTCTGGCTCAGCCGCTCGGGCACGTCGAACAATGGTGGCGAGTTGACGCTATGTGGTCTCGACCCGAATCACTACACCGGCTCAATCGTCTACGAGAACGTTACCAAGGACGGCTACTGGCAGTTCGCCGGCGATTCGATCACCATCAGTGCGCAGAAACAATAGCGCCTTCTTGACAAATCAATCAATCGCAGGCGGCACAACGTACGCATCGAACTTCCCGGCCATCGCCGACACCGGCACGTCGCTGCTGGCCGGTCCGGAGGATGTTGTGACGAAAATTCAGCAAGCGATCGGTGCAACGCCGTTGGCCAAAGGAGAAGTTCGTCTTGAGACTGTAGAAGATCGTGGCATAGCCTCCTCTGACTTCAGTACAGAGTCGACTGCTCCAAAATCTCCTCGCTGCCCGACGTCATCATCACGCTCGGCGGCAAGGCGTTCACGCTGAAAGGTGAATGAACGCCCTCTCATTTCCTCACTTTCAACTCGCTCCCGCAGGCTCCGACTACGTGCTCAAAGTATCGCAACTGGGTGAGACAATCTGTCTGAGCGGCTTCATGGGCATTCAGTTGCCGGTGCGTCTCCTCCTCTTACTCGTTCACATCTTCACTGTCGCGCTTGCAGCCGAGTGTCGGCCCGCTCTGGATTCTGGGCGACGTATTCATCGGTCGCTACTACACCGTCTTCGACGTGGACAACAACCAAGTCGGCTTCGCCGAGTCAAAGTGATCGACGTACTTCGTGTGTAAAGCGCCTAAGAAAATGCAATGATTTCTATGCGGTAGCGATGCCTTGGCTCCTGCAGTGCATCTCGAAAAGTGCTGCGCGCTCTCACAGTAGAGAGCAGTCAACATAATAATGCCCTTCTTCTCGCGCACTCAATCTCCACGAAATATCGCAGCGCTGCACTGCACATCGCTTCAACGACTATCACTTAGTCCCGAAATGAAGACTTCTATTTTAGCCATACTCTTAGTCGCAAAAGAGAAGATACATTTGAATCCTGTTTTTTCGCACTGCCTATCCAGAATAGTACTTCCCTTCTCCTACTCGCGCCTAACTTCTTTCTCGTCCGCCTGCGTGGCGCCTACAAGAACTACTAGCGCTGCCGATCTCAACTGCAACTGTTGTTCTGAAAGAGATACATGAACGACAACTATTCGTCAGAGCAACTTTCTTCTCCTACCCGATTCGCCATCTCATTAATCAAAGATTGCAGTCCTTCTCTCTATTCTTGTGACGATGACTCCTCGCCTACATGT
>JALWTJ010000199.1 GCA_027082895.1 Hyphomicrobiales bacterium
CTTGCCCGCTTCCCTCTTGCCCATCTTTCCCCGTTTCGCCGTCCCGTACCATTCCGACCGGCTGCGCACCCCGGACAAAGAAACGGATATGGGCGTGGTTGGGGTTCGCGGTGCCGCAGCAAAGGACGATGGGCGCCTCCGTCTCTCTCGCCGTTTCAGGGCCGGGGGTAGTGCCGGACGCGGGCGCCGCCGTCTCCCCGTCCCGGATTTCGTGGGGCAGGAAGCTCTGGGCAGAATAGGTCCAGAGCGCCCTGTCCAGGGGCTCCAGATCCTTTTGGGCAGCCGTTTCCACCACCGCCCGCCAGCCCTTTTGCAGCGACTTTTCCAGCAATAGCGGCAACACCTGTTCCAGGGGCTGCTGTTCCAGATGGTAGAACAGAATTTCGGTCACGGCGTCCACATGTCCTTCAGGTGACCAACGGCCAAATCAATAAAGAGCGCGATAGGGGCGCAACATCAGCACCCAGTGGCCATTGATCTGCATCAACCCGTCAAGCCGCATGCTATCCCCTGTGTCGGGGAAAATAATTTCAAACCTGCCAAAAGGGACATCCTGTTGAAATTTGTCCAGCACATCCTTGAAACCTTCGGATATCTGCCTCAACATGGCCGGATCGTCGGCCAGGCTAAAAGTTGTCGAAAATCCGGTGTTTACGCGATAGGGCGGCGGCGGAAAATCCTCGCTCGACAATCGTTTGCCGAACGTGGTTTCATACAATCCGATCAGTCTGGTGGCCATGGGTTCGGGGAACATGGCTCTTACGTCTTCATCGGTTGGCTTGAGGCTGATCAGAACAGATTTCAGGTCCGCATCGGGCTGCAGAATGGCGTTCACCACTTCGGCGGCCTGCCCCTGATAGGGAACCGCGTTTGCGGACGTGTCGCCTGAAGGGGCGGATGCGGGAACAACCTTGCCAATGAGCCGGTCCAGAACGGAAACGAAGCTTTCCGTGGGTGTGTCCATGCAGGCGGCTTCATAATCTGCAAGGAACCCCTCCACCATCCGCATGCTGATGGCACGGGGACGCTGGGTCACGTTGGCAAAATAGCCCAGCGCCCAGACCGCGGCAGCGGCGTCATTTTCCTTCAGGACGTCGGTGCAGGTACTGTTGGGATCAAATTCCACGTTCAGGGACTGGCCGGAAGCGGCCTGCGGTATGGCGGCAAAAGACAGCAAGGCCGCCAGTGCCAGCGGGGCAATTTTCGTGTTCAACGGCATCGTTTCGTCTCCAGTCAATCCTTGTTTTCGCAATGGTCGCGAACCAGTTGGTCCAGCACGGCAACGCCGAATCCCGACGCCCATGACTGGTTGGTATCGCACGAAGGCGTCGCAAAACCCACCCCGGCAATGTCCAGGTGGGCCCATGGCGTATCGTTGACGAATTTTTGCAGGAACTGGGCGGCCGTAATGGCCCCCCCGTAGCGCCCGCCCGCGTTCTTGATGTCGGCAAACCGGCTTTTTATCAGCTTGTCATAGGCATCTCCCAGCGGCATGCGCCAGAGTTTTTCACCCGATATGCTCCCTGCTGCCACGAGATCGCGTGCCAGTTCATCATCATTTGCAAACAGGCCTGCATAGTCCTGGCCCAGTGCGACCATGATGGCCCCGGTCAGGGTTGCCAGATTGACCATGAACCGCGGCGCAAAACGCTCCTGCGTGTACCAGAGCAGATCCGC
>JALWTJ010000200.1 GCA_027082895.1 Hyphomicrobiales bacterium
TCGAGCAGCACGTGCCCCAGCGCCCGGGAAAAATCTTCCAGCCGGGGATCATTGCCATCGGTGATCGGGGCCACCCCGCGCCCCGCCGCCGCGCCGGTGGCAAACACCATGCAGGTGTCTGATGTGGACGTATCACTGTCCACCGTAATGGCATTGAAACTGGTCCGCACCCCTTCCCGCAGCATGTCCTGCAGAAGGGGCCGTGCGATGGGCATGTCGGTAAAGACGAAGCACAGCATGGTGGCCATGTCCGGCTGGATCATGCCGCTGCCCTTGGCAATGCCGCTGATGACAATCGGCTGACCATCAACGACAAGGCGCGCGCCGGCCCGCTTGGGATAGGTATCCGTGGTGCTGATGGCCACCGCCGCCTGTTCCAGGGATGCCACCGGTCCGCTGGCAATGGACGAAAGCACCTTGAGCACCGGTTCGGGATCCAGCGGTTCCCCGATGACGCCGGTCGAGGCAAGCATCACTTCTTCGGGCGCACAACCGGCCTGCTGCGCCGCAAAGCCGGCGATCCGGTCAACCGCCACTGCCCCGCGCCGCCCCGAAAAGGCATTGGCATTGCCCGCATTGACCACCAGCGCCCCCGCATGGGGCCGCTCCAGTGCCTTTCGGCACCATTCCACCGGCGCCGACGCACACCGGGAACGCGTCAGCACCCCTGCACACACCGTTTCCGGATCGAACATGGCCAGCAGCACATTTGCCCGCTCCCCATAGGTGTCCCCCGTTGCCCCCACATGCAGGCGAACGCCGGCAACCGGCTCGAGAGGCGCACCAAATTCCGGCGCAAGCGGTGAAACCTTCAACCCGTCTTCCTTTTCCATTGTACTTTCTTGCCCTGCCATCGCTGGCGCACCTCCCCCGAACAAGGCACGAAGCGGTTTTCGGACAGGAGTTGCGACAACACCAAACAAATGGAGCGTGCGCCTGAAGGGATCAGACCCACGCCCCGCAAAAAACGCTTACTGGCTGGCGTCCACGGCAGCAGTATCCGCGCCACCCGCGTCACCACCCTGGGCCAGGTCCGCGAGATTGGGATCGGCCACCTTGATGACCGCAGTCCTTTTCAACTCCTGCACCGCGCTGTCAAAAGCGTCGATCATCAGTTGCTGCTGCAATTGCCGCGCCATCTGCTCGAAGGAAGGAGGCGAACTTTCCCGGGTTTCCTCCAGCTTGATGACATGCCAGCCGAACTGGGTCTGAACCGGCCCCGACACCTGACCTACATCAAGGGCAAAGGCGGCATCCTCGAATTCCTTGACCATGCGTCCGCGTCCGAAAAAGCCCAGATCACCGCCATTGGGGCCCGACGGACCAATGGATTTTTCCTTGGCCAGTTCGGCAAAATCACGCCCCGCATCGAGCTCGGCAATTACCGCCTTGGCATCTTCAAGAGAATTGAGAAGGATATGACGGGCGTGCAGTTCCTTTTCCGGCCTGAAATCCGCCACGAACGCATCATAGGCGGCCCGCACATCATCCTCGGAAATGGCACTGATCCGCTGCGCAAAGTAGGCCCGACGCAGCGCCCGCTCTTCCAGGTAACGCTTGCGCTGCTGGAACATGTCGGTCTGATCCAGGTTCATTTCCCGCGCCGCATTGGCCATCAGCTTCATGTCGATCAGAACGGAAATGAGAAACCCGGGTTGCTCCTGTGGTGGGA
>JALWTJ010000201.1 GCA_027082895.1 Hyphomicrobiales bacterium
CCGCCTATCTCAGCGGCGGGCGCGAACGGCTTGCATTGCTCCTCGGGGGCGGCGATCCTGCCCGCTTGCAACGCCTGCTCGCCTATCACGATTACATCCTTCAGGCCCGCGCGGAAAAGTTGCGCCAGCTGCGCGCCACCGCCGCCGAACTGGCTGAGACCGAAACGGATCTGACCCGGCGCCAGAGTGAAATCGAAGCGGTGCTGGCCGAGTTGGACGCCGAACGTCGGCAGTTGGCGGAACAGGAAAATGCCCGCCGCCAGGTGCTGGCCGAACTCGACCGCACCCTGGCCGATACCCAACGACGGCTCGAGCGATTGCGTCGCGATGCCCAGGCCCTCAAGGAAGTGGTGGCCCGGGCCAGCCGCCGGCTGGCCGATCTGAAGGTGCCCGGCGAGCGCGCTTTCGAAGCGCTGCGCGGGCGGCTCCCCTGGCCGGTGCGGGGGCGCCTGGCGGTGCGCTTCGGGGCGGAGAAAGTGGGTAATCTGCGCTGGGACGGCGTTATAATCGAAGCCCCCGAGGGTCGCGAGGTGCATACGGTGCGCGGCGGACGGGTGGCCTGGGCCGACTGGCTGCGTGGGTATGGCCTTTTGATGATCATCGATCATGGCGACGGCTACATGACCCTCTATGGCCACAACCAGGCCCTGCTCAAGCAAACCGGCGACTGGGTGAGCGCCGGCGAAACCATCGCCCTGGTAGGGCGTAGCGGCGGCCGGCGCCGGCCCGGCCTCTATTTTGGAATCCGTCACCACGGCAAGCCCGTGAATCCTGTCCGCTGGTGTCGGCGCAACCGTCGTGGGGGCGGAAGGAGAGCCAAATCGTGATCAAGCGTTCCTGGATTCGTCTGCTGCCGGTGCTGGTTCTGGCGGCCATCTCCCTGACGGCCGGCGCCCGCGAAGAGGCGGCCCGCGGCCACAAGGAAGAGAAGCTGCCCCTCGAGCAGCTGCGCATCTTCGCCACCATCTTCGAGCGGGTGAAAGAGGAATATGTGGAGCCGGTGAGCGACCGCCAGCTCCTCGAATACGCCATCCGCGGCCTGCTCTCCGGGCTCGATCCCCACTCCTCCTATCTCGACGAAAGCCACTACAAGCAGCTCCAGGAGGGGACCACCGGTGAGTTCGGCGGCCTGGGGATCGAGGTGGGGATGAAAAACGGCTTCATCGAAGTGATCTCGCCCATCGACGACACCCCGGCCCAGAAGGCCGGCATCAAGGCCGGCGATCTGATCATCCGCATCGACGACAAGCCGGTGAAGGGCATGAGTCTCGACGAGGCGGTGAAGCTGATGCGCGGCAAGCCCGGCACCCGCATCAAGCTTACCGTCACCCGCGCCGGCTCGCCCAAGCCCCTGGTGTTCGAGATCACCCGGGCGGTGATCAAAACCGCCTCGGTGAAGGCGCGGATGCTCGAGCCGGGCTTCGGCTATCTGCGTATCACCCAGTTCCAGGCCCCCACCCCCCGGGAGATGCTGCGCGCTCTCCACAAATTGCAGCGCAAGGCCGGCGGGCGTCTCAAGGGTCTGGTGCTCGATCTGCGCAACAACCCCGGCGGGGTGCTCCAGGCGGCGGTGGCGGTGGCCGACGCCTTCCTCGACAAGGGCCTGATCGTCTATACCCAGGGGCGGATGAAAGGCTCCCGCATGGAGTTCCGCGCCCAGCCCGGCGACGA
>JALWTJ010000202.1 GCA_027082895.1 Hyphomicrobiales bacterium
ATGGGAGACAGCCTGCGGGAGGCGTCGGTGGGGGCGTCACGGGACCGGCTGCGGGCCGTTCTGCTGACATCCATGACCACCATTGGCGGGCTGGTGCCGCTGCTGTTCGAAAAGAGCCTGCAGGCCCAGTTTCTCATTCCCATGGCCATTACAATGATCTTCGGGCTGGCCTTTGCCACGGCCCTGGTCCTTTTCCTCGTGCCTGCCTTTCTGGCCATCGGAGCCGATATCGGGGCCTTCCTGGGCTGGCTGTTCATGACCCGCAACGGGGGGACGCTGGGCGATCTTTTCCGTGGCGTCCATCATGACCGGCCGCGCCATTTTCCAGGGGAACAGACCGGCACGGGCATGGACGGTGACGCCATGGCGGCAGGCTGAAAGCATTCACCGCACGCTCCGGGCTTTCCCCTAGCAGGCCGTTTCCACCCTGATCTTTTTTCCCGGTTAATCTTCGGCCCATGTGCTGCCAGAAAAAGAGGAGACAACCATGGGAAAGAAAACCCGGCTGATCTTTGATGCCGGTGACATCATCTTTCGGGAAGGGGAACCCGGCGAGGTAGCCTATCTGGTCGAAAAGGGTTCCGTGCAGCTTTCCAAGCGCGACACGCACAAGTCGGCAGTGGTGGAGATCATCCGGGACGGCATATTCGCCCTGCTGCCGCTGGTGGACAATCTGCCGCGCCAGTATACGGCCACGGCACGGGAGGAAACCATCCTGACGGTGGTTTCACGAAGCGCATTCGAAAAACGCCTGTCCGACTGTGATCCGGCCATTCGGGCGGTGGTGCACTATCTGACCCGCAGCCTGCGGGAGGCCGGCGACCGGCTGACCAGCGGAGGCGTGCTGGACACGAAAAGGGGGGATACCCGCTGAACCCTGGGGGCAATGCCTGCCGGTTGCAGCGGCGCCCCTTTGCCGCATGAAGCTCATTTGCCCGTTCAGGTGGTCAACTGTTCATAGGCAGCCTGGGCGATACGGGAGAGATCGTCCTGGTCGAGTTCGCCGGTAATGGCAAACTTGAGCGGGCCATCCAGCCAGTAAAAGCTGCGGGTGCCGCTGGTGTTGACCATGTGAAACGCGGTTTCGGTGCCCTCGGGGTTGCGTGCGGCATAGAGCGTGACCCGGTCGCCCGCATCATTTTCGTACATGAACAGGGCCGCCGGCTTGTCTTCCTCGGCCAGAAGGCGGCCACCAATCAGGTTGTATCCGATGGCGGTGAAGTCGGGTGCGGACAGGGGATGACCCAGCCGCTTGGACAGCCAGCCCACCAGATGGGCCTGCTGGTCCGCCCCCACTTCCACCGGGTGGCGCACCTCCGCCGTATAGACGAGGTAGGCACCGGCGGCCCGGCTGGCCACCAGTTGCGCGTCGGGCGTGGGGGCCGATGTACGGGGCGCCACGGAATATCCCGCTGCCGCCCCCCCGGCCACAAGCACAAGAGCCGCTGCCGCCTGGCGCGCCCAGCGCCGCCAGGGGGGCGGTACCTTTTCATCAAGGGCTGCAATCCACTCCCGGGGAAGTTCCTCCCGGGCCACGGAGCCGAACATCTGGCGCAACTGTTCCGCCTGGCGCTGCCAGTCGGCGACCATGGCCTGATCCTGAGGATGGGTGGCCAGCCAGGCTTCCACCTCCGCGATGGCATCCGGATCAAGTTCCCCATCCACATAGGCATGCAGGGTCATTTCATCGATCTTGTCGTGCGTGCTCATTTCACCCGCCGTATTCTGCCCCGACCCGAAAGGTCCAGGATTTCACTCAATCTTTTTCTGGCCCGGCTGAGCCGGGACATGACGGTGCCGATGGGAATGTCCAGAATTTCGGTCACCTGGTGATATTTCATTCCTTCCAGCGCCACAAGTACCAGCACTTCACGCTGTTCATCCGGCAACATGTCAAGGGCCCGGGAAATGTCCCGCAGAGCCAGCCCCTGGTCCGGACTGCCACTGCCGGACGGTGCGGGGGTTTCCCCTTCCACCAGTTCCAGATGGGGCCCGTTTCGTGCTGCTTGACGAAAACGGGATATCCTGAGATTGCGCAGAATGCGAAACAGCCATGGGCGCAGGGCGCGCCGGGCATCATATAGGTGCAGACGCGTCAGGGCGCGCTCGAACGTGTCCTGCACCAGATCGTCCGCCAGGGCGGGATCCCCCACAAGGGAACGGGCGAATCTTCTCAGGACCGGCGCCTCACGCACCAGTGCCTCTTTCATCTGTCGGTCGGACATGCGCGCACTCATTGTGTCATCATGGCACGGATCGGACAATTTCTCACCCGGGAAAATCCGGGCCACCCGGCTGGCACTGTCCAGCCGGATGGTCCAGACGCAACATTCCGGGCCAGCTGCAATGCGAGCTACATGTCTTCCCCGTTGATCATGATGGTCATGTGCTTCTGGGTGTTGTTGAGCCCGCCTTCACCGGGCACCCAGGTAATGGCACCATCACCATTGGCATCCGCACCGTCCAGAAGCTGCTGGGCAAGCGCCTGCAATGCTGCTACCGCAGGAGCAGCCTCGTCGGCACTGGAAGCCCCTTCAATGGTAGTGATCAGCGTTTCCATTTCGGCCACCCGGTCAAGGGTATTCTGGGCGGTGGAGGCCACATGCCGGGCGTGGGTCTTGACGTTTTCAGAAGCATCGTCGCTGGCCGCGGCCAGACCGATATGCTTGAGGACGCCGGCCGCCGCCGCCTTGACCCCGTACCCCAGCCCGGGGCCCTTTTCGGCCATGGCCGGATCAATGGCGTTCAGAACATGCAGGGCGTGGGTTTTCATCCATTCAAGGTTATCCGGCTTCTGGGCTGCAAGGTTGGCATGAACCAGAGCCGTCTGAGCCTCGGCAAGGGCCGTTGGCAGAAATCCCATCTGGTCCGGGGTATCGGACCAGGCGGTCGCCACATGCCCCATATGCGCATGGGCCATGCCCGAAGCGGCCAGAGCCGGGAAACTGATCGTGCCGGCAAGGGCGGCAATTGCGAGGAAACGTGTCGATTTCGAAATCATGTGAACTCTCCATTTGTCCGTGTACGGCCGCCACATCCGGGGCCCTGAACGGGATACGCCGGGCATCCCCGGTTTATTCCCCCCGGTTGCAGAAAATTTTCCGTCACTCCGTTTCTGCCCCTGTTCTTGTCCCAATTCCCGCTTTTCCCACTCGCAGGAATATCCGGGGCCAGGCACGCACGCCCTGCGGCAATGGCCGCCATGCCAAATGAAGAACATCACCCTCGGGCAATGGCGCCCTGCCGCACAACAGGCATGGGAAACCGTGCTTCTTTCCACAGGCAGGAGTCCACGGAACAGCCGGAAAAGCCCGCAATTCCGGGCTTTGTGTTACATTCAGTTACAAACTTTTGCCCACGAAACATCAAAATGGGAGTAATTCATGGGGATGAACGACGTTGCGGATACACCGGCAGGGCACCTGCTGGTCGTGGATGATGACCGGGAAATCCGGGGGCTGTTGAAACGCTATTTCACCCGGGAGGGATATCGGGTTTCCACGGCTGCAAACGGGGTGGAAATGGAGCAGATTGTCAGCAACTGGAAGATCGATCTGATCGTTCTTGACCTGATGCTTCCGGGTCGCGACGGCCTGTCCCTGTGCCGCGAGTTGCGCAAGAGCACCCATGTTCCCATCGTCATGCTTACGGTGATGGGCGAGGAGGATGACAGGATACGAGGATTTGAGGGGGGAGCGGACGACTATATCGCCAAGCCTTTCAATCCGCGTGAACTGCTGGCACGCATCCGGGCGGTGCTGCGGCGCACACGCATGGTCGCTCCCACCGCCGAACGCGCTCATGGCCGCGTGCTGTGCTTTGGAGACTGGCGACTCGATCTGGGCATGCGCCGCCTGACATCCAGCGATGGCACACTGGTTGATCTGAGCACGGCAGAATTCGATCTCCTGACCGCTTTTGCGGAGCATCCGCAACAGGTTCTTTCGCGGGACCAGTTGCTGGATCTTGCACGGGGCAAGCTGGAAATTCCCTTCGACAGGAAGATCGACATGCAGGTGTCCCGCCTGCGGCACAAGATCGAGGAGGATCCCAAGAATCCAACCCTGATCCACACGGTCAGGGGCGGGGGTTACATGCTGACAGCGGAGGTTCTGATCGATGAAAAACCCGCTGCCTGATACAATTTCCGGACAGGCCATGCTGCTGCTGGTCGTGGGTATCGCCTTCACGCACCTGATTTCCAACATGTTCTATGCCACAGACAAGGAAAGCGCCCTGCTGTCCGCGGGCGGTGAACATACCATCCTGTGGGTGGCAACCACGGGCAGCCTGGCGCAGAACCTGTCTGCGGGGGACTGGGAACGGTTCGCAGATACCGCCCGCTCCGACGGCCAGTACATCACCTTCACCCCGAAGCCGGTTGTACCGGCAACAAAAGGGCAGGACTGGCATGAACGCACCCTGCAACGCGCCCTTGAACAGCATGTCCCCGACGAGCGGCTGGCTGATTACCGAATTGCCTATTCCAGCGGAGATGCCCCTTCCGCAGCCATGACTTACTGGCGGGACTACCTCAAGGCCAATGGCAAAAAGGTGCCGGCAGAACTCATTCTGGTGTCGTTTCGTCTGAACAATGACAACTGGCTGAACGTGGCCAGTGCACTGCAATCCCCGCCCCCCTTCATCTCGGGCTCCCTTGTCCTTTCCATGGCGGTGATGCTGATTGCGGTGACCCTGATCTCCATGCTGATCGTGCGCCGCATGACGGCGCCGTTGACGGAAATGTCCCGCGCCGCAGAACGGCTGGGAGCGGATGTGCAGGGCGCGCCCATTCCCGAAACCGGCCCCCTGGAGGTGCGCAAGGCCGCCCATGCCTTCAACGTGATGCAGAACCGTATCCGGCGCTTTGTTCAGGACCGCACACAGATGCTGGGCGCCATTGCCCACGATCTGGGAACGCCTATCACCCGCCTGCGGCTGCGGGTCGAGTTCGTCAAGGATGCCGCATTGCGGACAAAGATGCTGCGCGATCTGGACGACATGCAGCAGATGGTGGCTTCCACCCTGTCCTTTATCCGGGAGGACGCAACTTCGGAGCCTCAGACAACGGTGGATCTGGGATCCCTCTTGACCCGGGTCTGCGACGATCTTGCCGATGCCGGCGCACATGTGGTGCTGGATGACGTGCCACGGTGGGTTCTGGTGAACTGCCGCCCCGTGGCCCTGCGCCGGGCCTTTTCCAACCTGATCGAGAATGCCGTCAAGTACGGAAAAACAGCCCATGTCAGCCTTCAAATCGGACAGGACCGGCTTCTGGTGCACATCCGGGACCAGGGACCGGGCATCCCGAAGGATCGGCGCGAAGATGTCTTTCAGCCGTTTCATCGCCTGGAAGATTCCAGAAACCGGGAAACGGGGGGAACCGGGCTGGGCCTGTCCGTGGCACGCACCATCATTCGCGCCCACGGGGGCGACATCCTGCTGGATGACTGCGTGGAAGGGGGATTGTGCGTCAGCGTGAAACTGCCCCATTCGAAACAGTTGCAGAGCCAGGAAGCCCCTCACTTGCAGGTGCCGCACACCGAGTTTGGGGACGCGCGTTCCGCCGGACCGAAATCCGCAGGGGAAACGGACACTTCACAACAGGCAAGGCACAGCGGCGGCCCGGATCCTGCGGAAGCATTTCAGGAGACCCGTCCCGCAGACCCGATTCACGGGACACCGGCAACCGGGCAGGCATAACCACAAGGAGGACCAGCCGATGACAATCATGTTGAGACAGAAAGGGGAGCCGTCATGGAAAATGCACTAGGAATTTCGGGACCGCAGGCCATCCAGATGGCCATCACCGCGTCCTTCACCGTTCTTGGCCTGGTCATGTTGCTGGCGGCCATGTTGAGCAAGAAGCGCTGGAAACCCAGCTACACGTTCGAATTTGCCTTCATCGGCGTCATGATCGGGCTTGTCATCTATGCGGACTGGAGCAGCACCGGCACCTATACCGCCTATCAGGCCAACCTCAACTCGGAGGAACGCAAGGTATCCGGCAATTATGTGGGCGAAGGGGAATCCGCCTTTGATCGCGTGATTACCGCCATTGCCTTTCAGTGGGGTTTTGCCTTCGTCGATGAGCAGGACCAGGTCAGCCGCAACGCGGTGATCGTGCAACCGGGCCAGAAGGTTCTGTTCAAGATCGTCTCCAACGATGTGATCCATGGCTTCAACATTCCGGTGGCCAGCATCACCGCGGAAATCGACCCGGACAACCGGCGTGAAGTCTGGATACGGGCCCCGGATGAGCCGGGCAAGTACCTGATCCAATGTGTGAACTATTGCGGCGTCGGCCACGCTCAGATGAAGGCCTGGCTGGTTGTCGAGGGCGGCGAGGGCACGTCCCAGACAGATAATGGGGAGAATTCAAATGGCAACGCATGACATGGACAGCCCGCGCATGGGCAATCCGGCCCACTGGAAGCCGGAAAACCTGATAGGGGGAACCAGCTTCAAGGAGCTCATGTTCTCCGATGACTATCGTCACATTGCCGTCAAAGGCATTCTGACATCCCTCATCATGCTGGCGCTGGGCGGCACGTTCGCACTGATATTCCGCGCCGAGCTGGCAATGCCCGACGTGCAGTTCCTGGGGGCCAAGGTCTACATGACCCTGATGACGATGCACGGCATGGTCATGGTGTTCGGGTTCCTGATCCCCATGGTGGTCTCGATCTGCTACTTTCTGCTTCCACGGGTTCTGGGCACGAACAAGCTGCACTGGGCAGGGCTGGCCCAACTCAGCTACTGGACCCTGCTCCTGGCAGCGGTGCTGCTCGTAATCGGGCGGCCTGATTTCACCTGGACGGCCTATGCGCCCATGTCCTTCCGGACAGGCAACCCGCTGATCTGGATGGGGCACCTGGCCATCTTTCTGGTGGCCCTGTCCGAATTCATGGCCGGTG
>JALWTJ010000203.1 GCA_027082895.1 Hyphomicrobiales bacterium
GGAGTGCCCAGCCGCCCCATGGGCTGGCGGTCAATGAACATCTGGCGGGCCTTCTGCGCGCTGATGCCCTGTTCGGCCGCCAGCGCGGCAATCCTTTCGTCAAGGGAAGGGGACTGGGTGGTACCCGGACACACCGCGTTGCACCGGATGCCATGCGCCAGATAGTCCGCGGCCACCGCCTTGACCAGTCCGATTACCCCGCCCTTGGCCGCTCCGTAGGCCGCCCGGTTGGGAAAACCCTTGATGGAGGAGGCAATGGAAGCAATGGCAACGATGCTGCCCCCGTTCTGCTTCATGCGCATTACCCCGAGACGCAGGGCAATATAGGCGCTGTCCAGCGTCAGGGCCATGCATTTGCGCCAGTCCGCCGGCGTGCAATCCTCGATGGTGCCATGATGCACCCAGCCCACCCCGTGCACGAGCACGTCCAGCCTGTCGAAATTGGCAAGGAAACCGCCAAGGGCGTCCTCGCTGGCGCAATCCAGCACCACCGGTTCCATGCCCGTGACGTCGGCCAGAGCGTCCGGGTTGTTGTCCAGCGCATAGACCGTTGCGCCTTCCTTTGCCAGACGTTCGGCAGTGGCCCGACCGATTCCCTGCCCGGCGGCGGTTACGATGGCAATCTTGTCTTTCATCCTGTTTCCTTCAGCGTTGGGATACCTTGTTGCGCCCGATGACCGGATATTGTTCCAGGTCGCATACCTGCCCGCTGACCGGCGCACTCTGACCGGACAGCCAGAAGGCCACATGGGCAGCAATGGTTTTGGGGGGCAGAAGGGCGCCGCTCGGGACGAAGTCCGCCGGAATGTGCTCCTGCCAGTCATCCCCGTGCCCTTCAGCCCGTTGCAGCTCGTCTTCGGATTCCGTGAGCGTCCAGCCCACATTGAGCTGGTTGATGCGGATGTTGAAGTTGCCCAATGTGTCGCCAAGGTTGCGGGTCGCCGTCATCAGCGCGCCCTTTCCCATGGAATAGAGCAGCAGATTGTGGGCGCCACACCAGGCATTGGTGGATCCGATGTTGACAATGGAGCCGCCGCTGTCCTGCTTCTTCATCACCCGCACCGCGTGCTGGACAAGGGCCAGGGGCGCCCCGGCATTGACCCGCATCATGCGGGCAAATTCCGTGTCATTCACCTGATCCAGGGTGTGCCGTCCGAGATCGGCCGCATTGTTGACCAGCCCGTCCACCCGTCCGAACGTTTCCAGCGTCTGCGCCACGATGCGTGAAGGGGCGCTTGCCTCGATCAGGTCGGCAACGATGCCCGCCGCCCCGGTCCCCAAACGGGAAACGGCCGTTTCCACCGCTTCCGCGTTGCGGCCATGCACCATGACCTTTGCACCAAGGGACAGGCAGTGCCGTGCCGTGGCAAAGCCGATTCCGCTGTTGGCGCCGGTGATGATGATGACGCGGTCCTTGAGCATCACAATGTCCCCGCAAAGGCAGGTTCGGGCAGGCCCCGGAACCCGGGTTCAATGGAAAACAGATCCCCGTCCAGTTCCGTATCGGGAACCGGATCGTTTGCGCGTCCTATCTTGGCCGACGTGACGAACAGGGTTTTCATGTCCGGTCCGCCAAACGCTACCGAGGTAGGACGGGCCACGGGCATCTCGATTTCCATGTCCAGGCAGCCACTGGGATGATAGCGCGAAATGCGCCATCCGTCCCAATGGGCGTTCCACAATCCCCCTGCGCTGTCCACGCTCATGCCATCCGGATAGCCGGCCCCGTCGGACAGGGTGGCAAAGATTTCCAGCGTTCCTGCCGTGCCGGTTTCCGCATCCCAAGTGGCGGTAAAAATGCGCCGTGTGGGGGAATCGGCAAAATAGATGCGCGTTCCATCGGGGGAAAAGGCAGGCCCGTTCAGCACGATCCCCGGATTCCACTGGCGAACTTCTGCGCCGCGGAAATGCATCAGGCATCCGCTTGCTTCTTTTTCGTTTACATCCTTGGAACCGAAAACGAACGCGCCGCTGCGGTCACACTTTCCATCGTTCATCAGGTTGTCCGGCCCGATCAGTTCATCCCGTCCCAGGCTGGTCAGGGTGCCCGTATCCGGGTCCAGAAAATAAAGGCCGCGCCCGGCTGCCGCCAGCAGCCGGCCGTCTTTCAACCGGGCGAAACTGCCCACCATCAGCTTCGTGTCTGTTGTTCGCAGTCCGCTATTCGGACTCCATGCCATCAGTTTGCGCCCGATAATGTCCACGAACAGCAATTCCCCCCGCTCCTCCATCCAGACCGGCCCTTCACCCAGCAGGCAGTTGCAGTGTGCCACATGCATGACCTTCATCTGTCCCCTCCTTTTGTCCGATCCCTTTGCCGTGTGCAAAATCCTTTTCCTGCCCTAATCTATGCCGAATCCCGGATAATGAGCTTTCCCTTTATCAATTCTCCGGCCACGGCCAGCGGCTCGCCTCCCTCTACTCCGAGCAATGTCTTGACCGAACGGACGCCGATATGGTGCGCATCCTGGGCCACGGTGGTCAGGGAGGGGGTGGTGAAGCGGGAAAAATGCTGGTTGTCGTGCCCGGCAATGCGCAGGTCGCAATCGGCCCCCTTGCCCACCTTCAGTCCCAGCTTGCCCGCCGCCGACAGGACGCCGAGCGCCACCCGGTCGTTGATGCACATGATGGTGCTGACATCGCGAGTCTTTTCCGGCGGCAGTTCCATGAATTGTTCATATCCAAACCGCTCGAAATTCTCCCGGACGGCAATCGGCTCCGGATTGAGAACGACCGGTTCGAGACCCAGTTCGCCCATGCGGCGCACATAGGCCTGCTGCCGTTCCACGATATTGACGTTGAGCGGGGGCAGGGTGAGATAGGCCGGCGGGGTGCCCGAGCGGCACAGATAGTCGATCAGCATGGGCACGGAATGCCCGTTGTCGGTGCCGAAATAGGGATGGCCTTCTTTCAGCCGGGAATCCATGAACACCATCGGAATGTGCCGCTGCGTGCGCTCCACCGCCCGGATGTTGGTCGAAAAGCCGCACGGCGCCATGGCAATGCCCGCCGGGTTGAGGGATTGCAGCCGGTCCAGCGCCTTCGTTTCCATTTCCGCATCATGGTGGGAAAGCTGCAGGACAGTCAGATAACCCTGTTCCTCCGCGAATACCTCGATGGTGCTGACAAGGGCGGAAAAGAACGGATCGATGATCGAGGGCACGATGATGCCGATTGCCTTCGTCCGGCGTCGTCCCAGATTGGAGGCATGGAAATTGGGCCGGTAGTCCAGATCCTGCAGCCCCCGGTCAATGATCTTCCGGGTCGATTCCCGAACCGAGTTCCGATCATTGAAATAGCGCGACACCGTGGGGCGGGACAGGCCGATGGCGTCAGCGAATTCGGCCATGGTCAGGTTCTTTTTGTTCACGGCTGAACTTTCATTGCATCATCAATCCGAGGCTCTTTCAGCAGAAAACAAGGCCCATTGCACCCGATAAATTGCTTCCGCCTGCCACTGCTCGCCCGTTTTGCGGTGCCGGGAGGCGGTTTGTGCGTGCTTGACAAGCTACACAAGCCAAGTTTAAGTTTACACGTGTAAACATTAAACGGGAGAGCACGCCAAATCAACCATCTTTGCACATTCTCCTGAAATCCGGGCCGGGCGCAGCTTTCACATGCCCGGGCATGGCCGGGGGAGCGGTGCTGACGATGCAAGGGGTGCATGCCTTGTGTTTGCACACCGCCATGGCGGTGTGTCGCAGCGCATATCTGGTGTCGGCGTGTTCAGGTGGCCGGCCCCGCGTGAACAAAGAACAATAACGACCGTCGAAACGAAATTGGCGGCAAAAGGAAACCCGGATATCGGGACAATCGTTTCAAACGGAGGAACCAAAATGAAGAATGTGTTCAAGCTCGGAGCAGGAATTGCCATGGCGGCAATGCTGTCATCGGGCAGTGCCTATGCCCAGGAAGACACCATCACCATCGGCTTTTTGCCCGGCGTGGTCGATCCCTTTTATCAGGTCATGGAACTGGGAGTGAATGCCGCCGCCGAATCCCTGGGCATCAACGTGGTCACCCAGGTGCCCCCCACATGGGGCGTGGAAACCCAGACCCCGATCCTTGATGCCATGGTTGCAAGGGGCGATATCGACTATCTGATCATTGCTCCCACCGACAAGGACCAGATGGTCGGCCCCCTCCAGAACGCCGTTGATGCGGGGATAAAGGTCATCACCGTGGACACGTTCCTTGGCGATGGCGACTACAAGAACGGCCCCGTAACCTTCCCGCTGAGCGCCATCGGTTCGGATAATGTGGAAGGGGGGCGCATTGCCGCCCGCGGACTTGCCGAAGCCATCGGGGGTGAAGGCAAGGTCTATATCAACTCCACCAACCCCAACGTGAGTTCGGTCGAAGACCGGGCCACCGGCTTCAAGGAAGTGATGGACAATGAATATCCGGGCATCGAGGTGGTCGGCCTTGATTTCAATCTGGACGACATGAACACCGCCGTTCAGCAGACCGCGGCCACCCTTGAAAGGGTTCCCGATCTGGCCGGTGTGTTCGGCACCAACGTGTTCAGCGCGCAAGGGGCCGGCACGGCGGTAGTCAATGCAGGTCTTGGCGGTGCCGTGCAGGTGGTGGCCTATGATGCGACGCAGTTTGCCATCGAGCAGCTGCGCGAAGGGGTAGTTTCCCTCGTTCTGGCACAAAAGCCCTACGACATGGGATATCTGGCCGTGCAGTTTGCCGCCGCCGATGCCGGTGGTGTGACGTCGTTGCCGCCGCGGGTAGAAACCGGTTTTGCCATCATCAGCCGCGACAATGTGGATGATCCGGCAGTGGCCCGCTTCATCTACCAGGTTCCCGAATAAGAACCTTCTCCCCCCGGGGGGGCGGCAACGCCCCCCAAAACGCTCCCGGAACCAACCCGGGGCGAGCGCTGATGCGCCACGGACATGCCGGGGACGAATTTACCGCGTCCCCGGCATGTGCAACACTGTCCCCCCCAATGTCAGGTGTTTTTCATGAGCCCGAAGCCGCCCGCAGGAGCGAGTGACTCCCCCGCCTTGGCCCCGAGCCGCCACACGGTTCCCGGCCGCATCCTGTTGCAGATCATACAGGTCTGGGCATGGGTGTTCCTGGCCCTTCTGATCCTGTTCTTCATCGTTGCCGTGCCCCTGGTGTCGGGCAGTTCGGTCAGCTTCCTGTCCATCCGCAACTCCCAGAACATCCTGGTCGCCATAACGCCCGTCCTGCTGCTGGGCCTGGGGCAGACCTTCGTCATCATTTCGGGGGGAATCGATCTGTCGGTGGGCTGGGTCATGAGTTTTGCTTCCGTACTGTCCGCCCTTGCCTTGCGGGAAAGTTTCAATGCGGGGCTGCCACTGCCCCTTGCTGTTCTTGCCGGTTTTCTGGCCGCCATTGCCGGGGCTGGGCTGATAGGGCTTATCAATGGCACCATCATTGCCCGCCTCAAGGTGCCCCCCTTCATCGTCACCCTGGGCATGTCCTTCATCGTGCGCGGTGTCGCCCTGCTGATGTCGGAAAACACGACCGTGATCGGCCTGCCGCGGGGCGTGCGCGACTATGGCAATGAATCCCTGTTCTATCTGATAGGCGGGGAGGGGGGCGGCCTGTATTTTTTCACCCGACCCGACGTGACCGGGGCTCTCCTGCGGCGCATGGACCGCATCATTACCTATCCGGTGCTGCTGACCGCCATCGTGGTCGGGATTGCAATCTATGTCTTGCGGCGCACGAAGTTCGGCCGGCATACCTACGCCATCGGCGGCAACCGGGAAGCCTCCATCCGGGCAGGGGTTCCCGTCGACAAGCATGTGATCCGTCTCTATGTGCTGTCCGCCGCTACCGCCGGCATTGCCGGGTTCCTGTCCATGCTGCGCTTTACTGCCGGTTCCGCTGTCATTGGTGACCCGCTGCTGCTGTCCTCCATTGCCGCGGTGATCATTGGCGGTGTTTCCCTGTTCGGCGGTTCGGGGACCATTGTGGGCACCATTATCGGCTCCCTCATCATTGCCGTTCTGACCACCGGCCTGGTGATGCTGAACGTGCCCTCCTTCTGGCAGTTCATCGTTGTCGGCGCGGTGGTGATACTGGCCGTTCTGATCGACCAGTCCCGCGACGCAATCCGCAACAGGATCGAGAGCAAGAGATGACCCGGAAACAGGAACAGCAACAGCAAAAGAATCGGCAACAGGACCGGAAGCCCATTCTTTCCATTCGTGGCCTGACCAAGCGCTTTGGTGGCCTGACGGCGGTGGATGGCGTATCGTTCGATGTCTATCCGGGGGAGGTTGTGGCCCTTCTGGGGGACAACGGGGCGGGAAAGTCCACCCTGATCAAATGCGTTTCCGGGGTGCATGTTCCCACCGCCGGCGAGATCGTTTTCGGTGGTGAAACGGTCAGCTTCAACCGCCCCATCGAGGCACGGGACAAGGGGATCGAGACCATCTATCAGGACCTGGCCCTGGCCAGCAATCTGGACGTGCCGGGCAATGTCTTTCTGGGCCGCGAACTGGAACGTTCCCTGCTTGGCGGGCTGATCCGGCCGCTGGACGACAGAAAGATGCTTGCGGAAACCCGTGCGGCGCTCAGCACCCTTCATGTCAAGATTCCTTCCCTGCGCGCGCCCATCGAAACCTTGTCCGGCGGCCAGCGCCAGGCCGTGGCCATTGCCCGTGCGGTCTATTGGGACGCGCGCCTGATGATCATGGACGAACCCACCAACAATCTGGGGGTGCCCGAGCAGAAGAAGGTGCTGGAACTGATCAACCGGTTGCGGGATCACGGGGTGCCGGTCATCCTGATTTCTCACACCTTGCCCGAAGTGTTTTCGGTCTCCGATCGCCTGATTGTCATGCATCGGGGAAGAAAGGTGGCGCAAAAGAAGATTTCGCAGACCAATTCGGAAGAAGTGGTGCAATATATGGTCGGCGCGC
>JALWTJ010000204.1 GCA_027082895.1 Hyphomicrobiales bacterium
GTATTGACCGGACTCAATAAGCGGATTGACAAGTCAATCAATTCTTTACCCGTTTTTGATCCGCAGAGTCTCGACAAGGCTCTTGCGGCAATCGCTGATACAGGAGAGTCATAATGCAACTGCAAGGTGAGGTAGCCCTGGTCACGGGCGCGACCAGAGGTATTGGTCAGGCGATTGCACTCACGTTGGGCCGTGCGGGTGCAACAGTGATCGGTACAGCAACATCTGATCAGGGGGCAGAAAGTATTTCAGCGACTTTAGCCGAAGCAGGCATTACGGGTGAGGGGCGTATGCTGGATGTGAATGATGTCGATGCCGTCACCAGCCTGATCGCAGAGTCGTCAAAGACCTGGGGTGCAAGCTCGATACTGGTGAATAATGCCGGTATTACGCGTGACAATCTGTTGATGCGTATGAAAGAGGAAGAGTGGGAGGGAGTGATTGCTACCAACCTGTCCTCTGTCTATCGTCTATCCAAAGGCGTACTACGCGGCATGATGAAACTCAGGAAGGGCCGCATCATCAGTATTGCATCTGTGGTAGGTACTATGGGTAATGCCGGGCAGACCAACTATGCTGCTGCCAAGGCGGGTATGATGGGATTTAGTAAATCACTGGCTCGCGAAGTGGGTTCACGCGGTATTACGGTGAATACAATTGCCCCGGGGTTTATCGATACTGATATGACCAGGGCACTGGCTGGTGAACAACGACAGGCCTTGATTGATCAGGTGCCAGTGAAACGTCTTGGATCTGTGGATGATATTGCGCAGACGGTTTTGTTCCTCGCCAGCCCGGCAGCGGCTTATATTACCGGTGAAACCATTCATGTGAATGGTGGAATGTATATGAGCTAATGCGGTATAATGGGCTCTTTTGTTGTATATTGTTGATTATTAAGCAAAAATAATACTATGGCGGGGCGGCTGTGTTTTCATTAGAATAGCCGTGCGGTTGACCGCTACCAGACTAATATTTCTTAGGAGAGAGTAAAAAATGAGCAGCGTTGAAGAGCGTGTTGCCAAGATTGTTATTGAACAACTCGGTGCCAGTGAAGATCAGGTAAAACCAGAAGCCTCGTTCGTAGATGACCTGGGTGCAGACTCACTGGATACAGTTGAGTTGGTTATGGCACTTGAGGAGGAATTTGAATGTGAAATTCCTGATGAAGAGGCGGAAAATATCACTACCGTCAAGCAGGCCATTGATTACGTCAATGCCCACACCGGCTAGTTAAGCCTGGTACAGGGAAGTATTTTCCTGTTTATGGGTAAGCGGCGATAGCAGCCTGGGTTGTTGTCGCCGTATTTATTTTTATAACCCAAACCTGCCGGTCTTAACCTGATTTGAAAAAATCGAATAGTACCAAGTTCGTTGTTTTTACCAGATACCCCAGGTTTTCGGGTCAATTAAGAGAGAGATTCCCTTGTCTAAGCGTCGTGTAGTCATTACAGGTTTGGGGGCCGTTACCCCGGTGGGTCTGAATGTAAAACAATCCTGGGATAATATTCTGGCGGGTAAGAGTGGTATTACGTCGATAGATCGTATCGATACGACGGGCTACTCAGTCAGTATAGGTGGTTCAGTCAAGGACTTCGATGTCAGTGAGTATCTGAGCACAAAAGATGCACGAAAAATGGATGTATTCATCCATTATGGCAT
>JALWTJ010000205.1 GCA_027082895.1 Hyphomicrobiales bacterium
GTGGTACCATGCCGGGCGAAATCGTATCCTTTACACCCTCGTCGATCCTGTTTCGCCCCCATATGCTTTGCCGGTCGATCCCATGCATTGCAGCTTTTGCCGTCGTGCATGGAAGGCATCTGGTGGAGGCGCCGGGTACTGCCCCCGGGTCCGATGGGTTTATTACGATAGAAATTTATCGCCATAGCTGTTTCCAGCCCTTTCAATATAGGTGTTCGGGCACCGGATTGCAAAGCCTGTAACCATGTTTTGTTGTCCGGCGCCATGCCGGTTTCGGGCAAATGTGGGCAAAATGCCAAGAATCGGGATAGAAACGGGGCCATGAAACAATATCTCGATCTTCTCAGGCATATTCAGGAAACCGGACTGGACCGGGGAGACCGGACCGGCACGGGCACCCGCTCCGTGTTCGGCTACCAGATGCGGTTTGATCTTTCCGATGGTTTTCCCCTTCTTACTACCAAGAAGCTGCATGTGCGCTCCATCATCTATGAACTGCTGTGGTTCCTCCGCGGGGAAACCAATGTGGGCTGGCTGCGGGAAAACGGGGTGACGATCTGGGATGAATGGGCGGATGAAAATGGCGATTTGGGCCCCGTCTATGGCTCCCAGTGGCGCAACTGGCCGGACGGGAGGGAGGGGATCGACCAGATTGCCAAGGTCATTCATTCCATCCGGACCAATCCCAATTCGCGCCGACATGTGGTGAGTGCATGGAACCCGGCGGAGGTGGACAACATGGCTCTGCCTCCCTGCCATTGCCTGTTTCAGTTCCATGTTGGAGACGGAAAGCTTTCCTGCCATCTCTATCAGCGATCCGGGGACGTGTTCCTGGGGGTGCCGTTCAACATAGCGTCCTATGCCCTGCTTACCCACATGATTGCCCATCTGTGCGATCTGGAAGCGGGGACATTCGTTCATTCCCTGGGGGATGTGCACCTTTACAACAATCACCGGGAGCAGGCCGCAGAACAGTTGCGCCGCTCCCCCGGACCCTTGCCCAGACTGGAGATCGTGCGCAAGGTTACAGATATCAACGATTTCGTTTTCGAGGATTTTTCCATTTCCAACTATGCAGCGGCGCCGGCCATCAAGGCGCCGATTTCGGTATGAAACTGCGGGTGCGGGCAGCACAGTGGGGCGACGGGCAAACTGTTTTTTCGTTCATCAAGGCCCTGGCGGACTATGAAAAGCTCAGTCACGAGGTGGAAGCGTGCCTGCCGGATATCGAGAGGGATCTGTTCGGGCCCCATCCGCGGGTTTTTGCCGAAATTGCTCAGATCGGGGAAGAACCGGTCGGTTTTGCGCTCTGGTATTATACCTATTCCACCTTTCGCGGGCGGCATGGCATCTGGCTGGAGGATCTGTTTGTTCTGCCCCGGTTCCGCGGCAAGGGGGTGGGCAAGGCCCTGATGGGGGAACTGGCCCGCCGGTGCCGCGATGAGAACCTGGCACGTCTGGAATGGTGGGTTCTGGACTGGAACCAGCCGTCAATTGACTTTTATCATTCTCTTGGCGCGCAAATGATGGATGAGTGGCGGGTGTGCCGTCTTGATGGTGCGTCCCTTGGGGCGCTGGCCGGGGCAGCGGTTGCCGGGGAATGATTCCCAGCAGGCGCCCGGGGCAGCAGCAGGAAGGGACGTCTGACACAGGGAG
>JALWTJ010000206.1 GCA_027082895.1 Hyphomicrobiales bacterium
CCCCACCGCGTGCCCCATGCGAGTGGAACCGGTAGCGGAAACGATGGCCACGTCGTCGCTTTCCACCAGGGTTTCGCCCACATCGCGCTCCCCGATCACGGTCTGGATCAGGTTGGCGGGGGCATCAGCACCGAACCTTTCCAGTGCCCGTTCGCAGATCCTGTTCACGGCGAGGGCGGTCAGGGGCGCTTTTTCCGACGGCTTCCAGATGATCGAATTCCCGCACACCAGCGCCAGGGCGGCGTTCCAGCTCCAGACCGCCACGGGGAAGTTGAAGGCGGAAATGATGGCGCACACGCCCATGGGGTGCCAGGTTTCGCGCATGGTATGGCCGGGTCGCTCCGAAGCGATGGTCAGGCCATACAGTTGCCGGGACAGTCCGACGGCGAAATCGCAGATGTCGATCATCTCCTGCACTTCACCCAGCCCTTCCTGATAGATCTTTCCGCATTCAAGGGTTACCAGCCGGCCCAGTTCCTGCTTGTTGGCACGCAGTTCCTCGCCGATCAGGCGCACCAGTTCCCCCCGGCGCGGAGCGGGAACCTTGCGCCAATCCATGAAGGCGGCGCGGGAAGCGGCAATAGTCTTTTGCACATCGGCAGGGGAATGGGGCGCAACACGGGCGATCACGGAGCCATCAACCGGTGTGGTTACCTGAAGGGAACCGGATTGCAGGTCACGGACATCAAGGCCGGCCTGGGCAAAGATCTGCTGGTACGGGGAAGACTGGTTCATGTCGGGCTCCTTGTTCAAGAAAAGCGAAAAACGGTTAGACGGTGCGTGGGCGCTGATCGGGCAGGCCCATGGATAGAAGAATGGGGGTATCGGACCCCTGACGTTTCTGAAAGGCCGTCCGATCGCCCATGCCCTGCCAGTTCATGGCGACCAGTGTCTGGGCCACCGGGGCGCCCAGGGTATTGCCTGGACCGGTAACGATCAGGCAGTCGGGAGCGAATTCCTTCACGGCCACCTGCACGGCACGGGTAAAATCATAGGGCTCGATCACCTGGGTGCGCAGGGTGTAGGCATGAAGTTCCTCAAGGTCCAGCAGGGGCGGATACCAGATCTTGCCCCTTCCGTCGATCAGGGGCAGGCCGGGCTGACGGAACATGTCCGGCCCGAAGCGCTGCATGGCCACGTCGGACACCGGCTGTTGCAGGGGGGTATGAAAGGCGCTGTGCCCGGCAAGAATCATGGGAAAACGGCCCTGCAGGGATGGCAGGGCACCGGCCAGTTCGGCCAGTGCCTCCCCGGTTCCGGCAAGCAGCAGATACCCGCCCAGTTCGATGGAGACGAACAGGCGGGGGGCAGCGGAACCATTGATCCTTTCGAGCGCCGCCATGATCTGCTCACGCCGACCGGGCACGGGGTGCCATTGTTCATCCACAAGAGGATAGAGCAGTTGCCCCCCGATGGCGGTTTCGTGCATCAGGGTGCCCATGGTGTTGACCAGTTCAAAGCCGTTATCGGCCGAAAGGGCGCCGGCACAGGCAAGGGCGATATACCAGCCCATGGAGTTTCCGGTAACCGCAACGATATCAAACCGGCTGCGGTCGATGGCACAGAAATCCGCATGGGCACAGGCATAGATCAGGGGGGAGGCATTGTCTCCGGCCCCGTGCAGGGCAGCGGAATATTTTTCAGCGCCATCCAGT
>JALWTJ010000207.1 GCA_027082895.1 Hyphomicrobiales bacterium
GGAAATACCGCTGCATCCGCTGAGCGTTGCCAGCAGGAGGACGCCCAGTGCCAGCATGGTCCACCGGACCATCCCTGCGACGCGCCGAACCCCACCGAATGCCCATCGCTGGTGCGCCGGGTTTCCCCGTGTTCTTTTTTGCTGTTCCCAGACTGTTCCGGACGCGTTGTCGATCACGCAATTGTCAACTGTACTGGCCAATGGATTTTCCTTATCCGGTCCTGTTCATACTGAAGCCTGTTGTCGCAAGCATGGGCAAAATGCCCAAAAAAAACGGGCAGGCACAACCCGTCTGTCCCCGGCGGACGCGTGCCAAGTATACAAGCGCATTTGCGATGGTTAAAGAAGGGACATGGGCTTTTAACCAGACAAAAGGCGTTTTGGTGTCTGATTCGGACAAATCTGCCAGCTTCTGCATTTCCGGCACCGTTTTTCCCGCGCCCCCTCTGGCGCCGGGGCTCTATCTGGTGGCAACGCCCATCGGCAACCTTGGCGACATTTCCCTGCGGGCCCTGCAGACTCTTGCGGCCGCCGATATGGTTCTGTGCGAGGATACCCGCACATCCGCCCGGCTGCTGGACCATTATCTGATCACAACGAAGCGCAAACCCTTCCATGAACACAACGAACGGGCGCGCATGAAAGCGGTCATTTCCGACATTGAACGGGGAGCAGCGATCGCCCTGATTTCGGATGCCGGAACCCCCCTCTTGTCCGATCCCGGTTTTCCTCTCGTGCGGGCGGCGCGCGCGGCGGGAATTAATGTGTTTCCCTTGCCCGGTGCGTCGGCCCTCCTGGCTGCCCTTGCCGGTGCCGGTCTGCCCACGGACCGCTTTACCTTCATCGGCTTTCTGCCGCCCCGAAGCCGGGCGCGCGAAACGGAACTGCAGCGCCTGGCATCCCTGACCCACACCCTGGTCTTTTACGAATCGCCGCGCCGGCTCGCTGCCACCCTTGAGCAGATGGCAAGGAGCTTTGGCGGCACCCGCACGGCCAGCATTGCCTTCGAGTTGACCAAGCGCCATGAGCGCTTCCTTTCCGGTTCCCTTGATGATCTGGTTGCCCAACTGGCTGCAACCCCCGCTCGGGGCGAAGCGGTCATACTTGTTGCTGGAGCGGGCGAACAGGTGGTTGATGAAAAGGTCTGGCAGTCAGATCTGGCCGAGCACCTTGCCCGGATGTCCCTGCGCGAGGCGGTGGAACAGGTCACCTCCCGCCATTCCTTGCGGCGAAAACAGGTTTACGATGCGGCGCTCCGGCTCAGGAAATAGAAGGAAAGTGCCCGACCGCGCCGGAGCCGAAAGAAGCGGCAGGCGGGCCGAACGGCTGGCTGCCTGGTTCCTGCGCCTGCAGGGATACCGGATCATTGCCGCCCGCTTCCGTTCCTCTTTCGGCGAAATTGATCTGGTGGCGCAGCGGCGCGACCTGATCCTGTTCGTCGAGGTCAAGCAGCGGCGCGGGGTCGACCGGATGGCCGATGCGCTTGCTGCAGTGAACCGCCGCCGCATTGTCGGCGCTGCCCGTCATTTCATGGCCACCCATCCCGAAATTGCGAACAAAAATTTTCGATTTGACGTGATTTTTCTTGCACCCTTTCGTTTTCCCGCCCATTTCAAGGGGGCGTTTGACGCCAGCGGACAGGGGTGAACC
>JALWTJ010000208.1 GCA_027082895.1 Hyphomicrobiales bacterium
TGATTTCCCCCTCCATCCTTTCCGCCGATTTTTCACGCCTTGGAGACGAGGTGATCGCCATCGACAAGGCCGGTTGCGACTGGGTGCATGTGGACGTGATGGATGGACATTTCGTTCCCAACATTTCCTTTGGTCCCCTGATCGTTGATGCCATTCGCCCCCTGACCCGCAAGGTGCTGGATGTTCACCTGATGATTGCCCCGGCCGATCCCTATCTTGAGGCCTTTGCCAGGGCCGGCGCCGACATCATTTCCGTGCATGCCGAGGCGGGCAACCACCTGCACCGCTCCCTGCAGGCCATCCATGCCCTTGGCAAGAAGGCCGGGGCCGTCATTAACCCCGCTACCCCCGTTTCCGCCCTTCAGGATGTGATCGACGATCTGGACCTGATCCTGATCATGAGCGTGAACCCAGGCTTTGGCGGACAGAAGTTCATCCCCCACAGCCTGGAAAAGATTCGGCAGGCCCGCAGCCTGATCGGCAATCGCGATATTCGCCTTCAAGTGGACGGTGGCGTTACCGCTGACAATGCGGGGGATGTGGTTGCAGCCGGCGCCGACGTCCTGGTAGCCGGCAGCGCCATCTATGGCGGCAACGATCCGGCAACCTATGGCCCGCGCATCACGGCCATAAGAGAGGCCGGACAGAATGGCTGACGCCCGGGACTGACCGGCCGTGCCCCCCGGTTCCGCCCCATCCGGTGCGTCACGGGACCCGACGCCGCGCGCTGCCACATCCTTCTGGGTCCGGGGTCAGGTCTGGGTGCTGTTTTTCATGCTGGCGCTGGTTATGGGGGCCTGGCTCCCCCGCATCCCGGAAATCCAGTTGCGGCTCGACCTGGACATTTCACAGATTTCCGTGGTCTTCCTTGGGGCTCCTCTCGGCATTTTCCTCTCGCTGACCTTTGCCGGAAAACTGGTGGACCGCCTCGGGAGCAGAGCAGCCATTGCCCTGTTCTTTCCCCTCTACTACCTGGCCATGCTCCTGCCGCCCGTCTCGGAAAACCAGCAGCAGCTGACCATATCCATGTTTATCGCCGGCATCATGCTGGGTGTTCTTGATCTAGCCTGCAACGTCATGGCCGATGAAATGGAAAAGGCCACTTCCACCCGCCTGATGAACAGCGCCCACGGCCTGTGGAGCCTGGGACTGCTGGCCGGAACACTGGTGGGCTGGTGGGCGGCCTCCCATGAGATTTCCCCCCATGAAGCCGCCTTCATGCTGGTTCTGCTCATCCCCGTTCCCGCAGCCCTTCTGGCCATCAACCTGCCACGTTCGGCCACCCCGAAAGAACGGGCGGACGGACACGACAAGCCGGAAGATGTAACAGCCCCCATGCCGAAACACCGGCGCTGGAACTGGCCCCATCCCCAATTGCTGGGCGTCTGCTTTTTCACCTTTGGCGCCACCTTCACCGAAGGGGCCGTGGCGGACTGGGCCGGTATCTACATGCGCGACATAGTTGACGCCGACCGGCGGACCATCGGCTATTCCCTGGCCGCCTTTGCCCTCGTGATCGCTGTCACCCGTATCCTCGCCGACCCGTTGCGCAGACATTTCCCGGCCCGCACCATCGCCCGGACCACGGCCATGATCGGCCTTTCAGGCACGCTTGTCATCGGCCTTGCTCAAACCCTGCCCG
>JALWTJ010000209.1 GCA_027082895.1 Hyphomicrobiales bacterium
TCGGGGTTGCCTGTGGTGAATTCACGCACCTGTGTTGCACCATCAAAAATCCTGACAAGGTAAGATTCAGGGGCAAAATCGAGCGGCACATCACTCCCCACCCAACTGTCACCCCCAACGCTTGTCGCGCGCACCCAGGTGATGGCGATGTCCTGACTGCCCACAATTTCCCGCGCCTTGAGATGTACCGGCGGACGGGGAAAAGCGAGCTGGGGGTCCAGAGCCACATTCATGTCCTGCCCCAGCGTGTCTTGAGAGCCGGCCAGAGCGGTGAGGGTCAAACCCTGCTCCAACACGTCATTTTCGACATCCTGCCAGGCGATGCCGTCGGGCAGTAGCAGACAGGCATTGCCCGAGGCGGCAGCACGTGTTGCGGCCTGAACCGTGCCGGACTGGCCACGCAGCAAGCCGGAAAGGGCATATTCCTGCGGCCCGACAAGGATGGCATTGGCAAACCCGATCATTTCCCAACTGCCGTCATCCTTTTGCACCAGCAGGCGATTGGCACCGTTCAGCACATCCGTTTCGCCAAGGCTGCCCGGATGGCCCCGGTCCAGGTGCACGCTCAGCGTGCCAACCCGGTCCCACAGGTGTGCGACGCCCGGCGGCAGCGCAGCGGTCAGAATACCGGACATGGTGCTGGCGGTGGTGTGGGCAAGGGTGGTGCCCGTTGCGTTGTTCACAAAGCTGACCGTCCCCGGCCAGGGATCGGAAAAGGCGGCAAGGGCCAGACGCGTTCCGGCAAGATCCCCGCCCTTTCCCGGCAGATGGGCCGCATAAAGGGCCGGCAGAACACGGGACTGACGCGGCTGGTAGGGGGGCGTCTGCATGTCCCCGTTTGCGGACAGGATCAGAGGGCGGCGCTTTCTTTGCGCGCCAACCCGTGTCAGCACCCCTTCGCTCAGTTCCGTGACGGTGAAAATTTCCGGCGACCGGTCAGGAAGCACCAGTTCGTCCCCCACCTGAAGGGACCGGAAGGAAGCGGGAAGCTTCAGGTGGATGGAATCGGTCTGAAGATGTTCCAGCAACAGGTTCTCCGCCGCGATACGGGCCGCCGCCCCATGCAGCACCATGTTGGTGCCCACGGCGACCTGTTCGGGATTGAAACGGTAAAGGGCAACGGAGGTGGCGGACTGGTAGTCCATGGTCCGGTCCGCGTGGGAAAGCACGAGCTTGCCCGCCGCTTCATCCACGTTGGAGGCCCGGCTTGACACAAGGGGGCCATTGTCCGCGGCAATCTGCTCATCAAGAACAACCCGGGGGGCGGAAACGGGCGCATCTACGAGTTCCACCCCGTCCGGGCTGTCCCGCAATCGGATGCGGGAAGCGCCAAGCAGGGTGTCGGTGGCCCGGCGCATGCTGGCAAGGGCGCCAAGCTGCACGCCGTCGATCTGCAAACGTCCGTCGGCGCTGCCGGACAGGGACACGTCATATTCGGCGGCCATTGCCGTCAGATATTCTCCCACCGACGCCGTGCCCAGCCGGCCCGTCACCCAGTGACCCGTGACGTGGTTTGGCCCATCGGACCAGATGTCGGAACGATTGGGAAAGGCGGGATAGGGCCGCGCGTCCCATGTCCAGACATACAGCCGGTCCGGATCCACCATCGGGGCGCCATAAACCGTTGAAACGG
>JALWTJ010000210.1 GCA_027082895.1 Hyphomicrobiales bacterium
CGCACTGCCCGCACTCCAAGGGTTCGGGCGCACAGGTTCGGGTTTGCATCAAGCAGAGGTGGAACATCCGGCATGAGCAACACACGCCCGCTGGCGATCAGTCTGGGAGAGCCGGCGGGAATCGGCCCGGACCTGATTTTGCAACTTTTTGCCGACCGGGAACAACTGGCACTGCCCCCGTTCGTGGTCTATGGCCAATCCGGTTTTCTGCGGCAACGTGCGCAGCGGCTGGGGCTTGAAATCCGCATCATGGATATTTCCCTGCAAGGAACCGCAGAATTGCCCGGTGACAGGTTGCCGGTTGTTCCGATCATGCCGGAAAATCCGGTTGCGGACTCCCCGGGGGTGCCTAACGCTGATGGCGCACACCTGGCACGCTCAGCCATCGAACGGGCGGCGCGGGATTGCCTTGAGGGCGCATGCCGGGCGCTGGTAACAGGGCCGATCCACAAGGCAGCGCTGAAACGGATCGGATTTGCCTTTCCCGGCCACACGGAATTTCTGGCCCATATCTGTTCTTCCAGCGGGCAGGAGCCTACTCCGGTCATGATGCTGGCCCATGAGGCATTCCGGGTCGTTCCGCTGACCATCCATGTGCCGCTGCGGGAGGTGCCGGACATGATCACGACGGATATGATCGTTGAAAAGGCTTCGATCGTTGAAAGGGATCTGCGGCAGCGTCTTGGCGTGGAGCGACCCCGCATCGGAATTACCGGGTTGAACCCGCATGCGGGAGAAGAAGGAACCATGGGCAGCGAGGAGCAGGAAATAATCGTTCCGGCAATCGCGCGGTTGCAAGAAAAAGGCATTGATGCCTTCGGCCCCCTGCCGGCGGATACGGCCTTTTATCCGGCCAACTGGCAACGGGCCGATGCAATGGTGGCCATGTATCACGATCAGGCCCTGATCCCCATCAAGACCATTGCCTTTGACAGGGCGGTCAACGTGACCCTTGGGCTGCCCATCGTGCGCACCTCCCCTGACCACGGCACCGCGTTCGACCTGGCGGGAACCGGCACGGCCCGCCATCACAGCCTGCTCGCCGCCCTGCGCCTGGCGGACCAGATGAGCCCAACCCCGTGAGCGGGGACACCAAAAGGCTGGATGCCCTGCCCGCGTTGCGCGATGTCATTCGCGCGCATGGACTGAGCGCGCGCAAGGAACTGGGGCAGAATTTCCTTCTGGACCTGAACCTGACGCGCCGCATTGCGCGGGCGGGTGGCGGGCTGGACGGTGTCACGGTGATCGAAGTGGGACCGGGGCCGGGCGGTCTGACGCGGGCATTGCTGGCGGAGGGCGCCGCGCGGGTGATTGCCATCGAACGGGACCAACGGGTACTGCCGGCGCTGGAGGACATCCGTGCTGCGTGTCCGGGGCGGCTGGACATCGTTACGGCAGATGCCCTTGAAACCGAACTGTGCAGGCTGGGCGGGGACGGCCCCACCCGCATCATTGCCAACCTGCCCTACAATATTGCCACGCCCCTTCTGACCGGCTGGCTGGAAAGCCAAGACTGGCCGCCCTTCTTTGACGGGCTGGTGCTGATGTTTCAAAAGGAAGTGGCACAACGCATCTGCGCCCGACCGGGGGAAAAGGCGTATGGCCGTCTGGGGGTGCTGTGCGGCTGGCGAAC
>JALWTJ010000211.1 GCA_027082895.1 Hyphomicrobiales bacterium
ATGGCTGTTCGTGCTGCGCTCAACCCTCCGACACCGGCGCCCACAACAATCAGGTCGGCTTCGACATGTTCATCGACCGGGCACTGCGACCATATCTGTTCGGGTGAAAAATTTCCGTTCAGGGTCAGCTCCAGGCTTGTCGGGCGTTTTCTCAGGACTCCTTGCGCCAGCCGTTTCAGACCCCGGTTGCGGTTTCTCGCCCTTTTGCGAATGTCCGCATCTGGTTGGGTGATGGTGACATAGCGGGCGTTAGAGGTCGCCGGTGTGCGATCCAGGGGCAGCGCGCATCCGGTTTCACCGTTCCCCACCGGCCGCACGAGGGGGAAAAAGGATGGCGTCAACCCGATCGGATCATCGTCGAACAGGCCCGCCGTGTCCACCCCCGCCGCCAGCAGCGCCGACAGCAGCGTGTCCCCCCTGAATGCGGAATAGACATGCCCGTCCAGCGTGAATTTGAGCGGCCGCCCCCGGTCGATCAGGCGCCCGGAGAACAGGGCATCTTCGTCAAACGCCAATCTGTCCGGCATCATGTTGCCCATCAGGTCGCTTCCCCAACTGCGCCATCAATATCCGCGACAGGCCGCCGGTCCTTGCGCGGATCGTGCCGGGAAAAGAAGCTTTTTTCATTTTCGCTGCTGCTCCCGCAAAGCCAGCGGGCAAGGGCCGGAGCGGCAAAGGCCCCCCAATGGCCAAATCCGGCAATTCCGATCATTCCGCCCTGTGCCAGACGGCCGCTGACGGGGGCGCCATCGCGCACCCGCACCGAACGGTACGTCCGGCGCCCATTCAGGCGCGGGCGTATCGAAGGGGAAAGAAAGGCGCGGATCTGGCCGGCCATTTCTTCAAGCGGCACCGCGGCACTCATCTTCATGTGGCCGTTTTTCTGGCGCCTTGCCCAGAAGCCCTTTTCCGGACCAAGAACCAGATGATCGTTCAGCCCCGCCACGGGATCGGTTTCGATGGCGCAGCAGCTTACCGGCTGGAAGATCTCCGGCAACGCCTCCGTCGGTCCATGTTCCAGCAGTGCCCCTTCATCCGCAAGCACGACTCGGTGGGCCGAAAAAAGATCGGCACCGGCGCCGATCCTGGCTGATCCGTCCTTTCGCATGTTAATATTCATGCCTGTGCGCTCCTGAAGAACCGCTCCTTGTTGGTGCAGCCAGTCGAACAGGGCAGGCCAGACAAGCCTGTCATGTACCAGACGGACACCCCGCACCCGGATGGCTTCCCGCCGGTGCCCCTTGATGTCGCCGGCGGGCAACCGTTCGATTTCCCCCTCCATTCCCTTCAGGTAATGGTACATGTAGGCCAACCCTTGCGCCATGGGGGGCGCCACGCCGACAATGACCGGATGGACGCGGGAAAGGACATGCCGGCCGGCGATCCGGGTCAATGAGGGTACGATGTCCCCTTCGATCTCTGTCATCATCCGAAGGGTTTCGGGGCGCGTGGAAACGGCCAGTCCCAGATTGATCTCCCGGCTGATCTGGTGTTCCACCAGCCTGTCCAGGAACAGGCCGACCTTTTTCGCGTGAACCCGAACCAGCTCCTGGGCCAGCATGGCCGCGCGAAGCCCGGTACCGACAATGGCAAAATCAAGTTGCTGCATGTTGTAACCGGCCTTTCGG
>JALWTJ010000212.1 GCA_027082895.1 Hyphomicrobiales bacterium
ACACCCGCGACCGTCCGGCTGATCGGGCCGCCCGCGGCGGGGCCCGGGCGGTAGGTCGAGGCACCGGCGGGGCCTGCCCCGGGGGGGCGGGCTGCACCAGCCGGGGGGTGACGATCACCACCAGTTCGGTATCCCGCTTCTGGTAGCTGGAGGATTTGAACAGGGAGCCGATAACCGGCACGTCGCCAATCCATGGCAACTGGTTCTGGTTGAGATTGGTGTCGTTCTGCAACAGGCCCGCCACGGCAAAGCTCTGCCCGTCGCGCAATTCGACGGTGGCATCAAGGGTGCGGGTGTTGAAAACGGGGTCGCCGTTGGTGGTATAGCCGCCGATGCCGCTGACTTCCGGGGTCAACTGGATCTGGATGCGCTTGTCGTCCAGCACGGTGGGGGTAAAGACCAGCCGCACGCCAAAATCCCGGTAGGTGAGGGTGGTGTTGCCATTGCTGTCATTGGTGCGGATGGGAACCTGCCCGCCGGCGAGGAAACTGGCCTTGACGCCGGACAGGGTGGTCAGGTTGGGCTCGGCCAGGGTGCGGACCAGGGAGCGGGCTTCCAGCGCATCGATGGTGGCGTTGAGGGAAATGCCGCTGACGCCGGAAATGACGCTGGTGATGAAGGAGGCGAAGGATTTGGCGTCGCTGGCCGGGTTCTGATTGCCGCCGCCGATGGCTACCGAGACACCCCCCACATTGCCGCCCCACTGGATGCCCAGTTCCCGCCCTGCGCTGCGCTGGGCTTCAAGGATGCGTACCTCCAGGTTGACCTGCTGGCCGCCCACAAGGGTAATGGTATTGATGATGGCGGGGCTGCCATACTGCTCCACCACTTCGAGTACCTTTTTCATGGAAAATTCGTCGGTGACGGTGCCGGACAGGCGAACACGACCGTTGACGGTGCTCACCCGGACGCGGGAACTGGGGACGGCGGCGCGGATGGAGCGGGCGATATCGCTGGTGTCTACGCCCACTTCAACCGCAAGCAGGCCGACGGGGGATCCGTCTTCAGTATAAAGGTTGACGGTGGTGGTGCCAAAGGCGCGCCCGACCAGATAAAGGGATGTTTCGGTGATCGGCTGGGCATCGGCAATGGCCGGGTCGGCGGATACCACCTTGCCCACGGGTCCGGAAAAGGTGACGGTGACGGCCTGGGAAACCGGCAGGTTGATGCGCAGAACCGACGTGGTGTTCAGATCGTAGGAAATGGTCTGGGCGAGGGGCTGGGCAAGGGACAGGGCCATGGCGGCAAGAAGGGCGAAAAGCGCACAAAGAAGCCGCGCAGGAAAACGCCCGTTTCGGGTCCGCGGACCCATGAGGAGGGGAATGGGTATATTCATGGCCGTCATGGTTGAAGTGCCGCCTTTGTCCAGAATGGTCCTTTTTTCCAGAATGCCCTTTCCGGTCCGGAATGATCCGGGAACGATGCTAGCGGTTCATGGTCAATATCCCCTTAATGTGTCCGCACTTTCCTTGCGGTGCCTCTTGTGTGCCTTCAGTTCTGCCAGAACGGGCTGGTCAGGCGAATGGCGTCATTGGCACTGCTGGTGCTTTTGCTGGAACCATTGAAGTCGGTGGCGGACAGCAGGATCAGGGACAATTGTCCATGGGCGGCGGCACTGATGATCA
>JALWTJ010000213.1 GCA_027082895.1 Hyphomicrobiales bacterium
GGGCCGACAGCATGGCAGCGCTCATGCCCGAAGCGATCCCTGAAATGCTGCTGCTCAAATTGCGCGAGGAAAAGCCGGACCCGTGATACCAAGCCGGATGATATCCCCCTTGCGATTCGGCAAGCGTGTTGCGCGCCAACTCCCCTTCAAGGCGCTGCGACCAGGGCTTTTCCACCCCCAGCGCAATGGCAAAGGGCAGGATTTCCTCGAACCGCTTGATGGTAAATTCCGGCTCCCCCGAAAAGTTGAGCCGGTTTTCCTCCGCCGTTTTCAGATACATGCGAAACCCTTCGATCTCGTCCATGATCTTGCGGCCATGCACCGTGGGTGCCCGCATCAGGAACAGGAACACCAGGTTCACGATGACGATGGAAACAAGCGCAATAACCCCGGTATCCACTTGCACCTTGGAAAACAGCGGTACCAGACTGCCCACGATGTTGACCCCGACAATGCCGATCCACAGGGGCGCCAGGAACATGCCGAAACCGCCCCCCTGCACGGCCGAATGGACAACGGAGAGCATGATCGCCAGCCCGAAACCGCCGATCAGGATGCTCACCCCCGCAGCTGATGGAACGATGCCCAGGGCAATCATGCCAAGAACAAGGCCAAAGGAAAGGGCCGCCCCGATGCCCACATAGACATAATTGTTGTAAAAAAAGGCGTTCCGGTTTTCCGCCATGATCTGGGCGATGAATTCCTTGCGCTTCTTGTTCAGGGTCGGTCCTGTTCTCTTGTTGACCGTTACTTCCCCTTCGGACTGCAGATAGTCATAAATGACCTTTTCGCCCCGTGGCAGAAACTTTTCGGGCGCCTTTCGCCAGGTAAAGACCGTTTTCTTCTTCCCCTCCCCGCCAATCTCCACCAGCCCCTTTGTGGCAAGAGAAACGATGGCCGCGGAAAAGGCGGTCCAGCCGTTCTTTTTCCACCCCATGTTCGAAATGAAATGAACAAGGGCGGGTGAATAGCCCTCCGGGGGCCGGAACAGGGGAATGATGGTGCCTTTCTTCGGGTCCCTGCCCACCGCATCCCAGGCAAAATAGTAATAGGCAAGTATGATCAGCACCGCCAGCAACGGAAAGATCGTGCCCTTGTGGTCCGAAAGATAGTTCAGGAATTTCTCGGTACCCGTCGGCTCGATCAACACCCCCTTGTTGAACAGCACCGCCACCGTCAGCCCCTCGCGGCTGTTCAGGGGCCGCGTGGTGCGAAACACCGCCACATTGTCCTGCGGTTGCACGAACTTGGCATCGCTCCCCGTCGCGCCCTGCACCCCGGTATAGGCCGCCAGCTCGGAAATCACCGCCCCTTCCGGCAAGGTCACCTGCGCCACCGCCGCTTCAATGGGAAAGCTCCAGAAATTGCCGGTGGCATTCCAGAACAGTTCGTCATGATCATCAAAATACCGCGCCATGCGGGTCATGGTGTAACGCAACGTGTAGGTATAGGTTCCCGGACTGAGAAACACATCCGACTTGCCCACATAAACGCGCGTGCCCCCCGAAATATCCTCGGTAAAGAAAGGCTCGTCCCTGCCATCCCGCTTCACCGAAACGACCGTCAGATTGGAATTCAGGACCGAACCGTCATCATTCCGCAACTGCGTGGGAATATCC
>JALWTJ010000214.1 GCA_027082895.1 Hyphomicrobiales bacterium
CACCCTGGCTGCCCAGGGCATGAGCGAGGCGGTTACCTGGTCGTTCATTTCCCTGGAACAGGCCCGCACATTTGGCGGCGGTGCGCCCGAACTGGCACTGGCCAATCCCATCTCCCCCGAACTGGCCCAGATGCGCCCTTCGCTTCTGCCCGGTCTGTTGTCGGCGGCCATGCGCAACACCAATCGTTCCCTTGCCGATCTTGCCCTGTTCGAGGTCGGGCAGGTGTTTCTTGATGACACCCCTGCCGGCCAGCACACCTTTGCTTCTGCCATTCGCACCGGAACGGCACGGCTGACGGGGGCCGGGCGGCACTGGCGGCAGAAGGCGCGCTCTGTTGACGTGTTCGATGCCAAGGCCGATCTGGCCGCGGCCCTGTCGGCCCTGGGCATGGATATGGAAAAGGTGCAACTGAGCGATGAAGCCGCTCCTTGGGCCCATCCGGGACGGGGTGGCCGCATCCAGCTGGGGCCGAAAAACATTCTGGGCTGGTTTGGTGAAATCCATCCCTCGGTTCTGGCCGATTTCGATCTGGACGGCCCGGTCGTGGGGTTCGAACTTGATCTGGATGCATTTCCCGCCCCGCGCAGGAAGGCCTCCCGCACCCGTCCTCCCCTTCACGCCTCCGATCTGATGCCGGTAAGGCGGGATTTTGCCTTCATCGTTGATGATGACGTACCGGCGGCAAAACTCGTCAAGGCAGCACGCGCGGCGCAAAAGAACCTGATAAGCGCGGTCAATCTGTTCGACGTCTTTGCCGGGCCCTCCCTGGGCGAGGGGAAAAAGTCCCTTGCCATCGAGGTGACCCTGCAGCCGCGGGACAAGACCCTGACCGACAAGGAAATTGATGCCGTTTCCGCCGCCATCATCGGGGCAGTGGAAAAAGCCACCGGCGGTGAACTCAGAAAGTAGGATCATGGCGGCGCAGGTTCTGACGGCCGAATTTTCTCCCCTGTTCCTGCCCGCTGTTGCACCGGTGCGCCGCAGGGTGCGCAACCCGGCTCTGCCGCGCCCGGCCCGTTTCTTGGAGCGGTTCGAGGACCGGGCCCTGCTCTATGACGCCTTTCACCATCCCCGGGCCGGAAACATCCTGCTGCTTGGCCCCCCGCCCCTGAACCTGCAATCACACTGGCAGCAGGCGCGCATCTGCGCCCGGCCGTCGGGCCGTGAACTGGCCAAGCACATGCACGTTGCCCGCTCCTCGATGATTCTTGCCCTTGCCGGTGCGCCCGCGGGGACCACCCATCTGGATATCCGCTTTGCCGGGCAGGATTTTTCCCTTGCCGTTCGCCCGGACATGTCGGGGGCCTTTGCCGGCAACCGGGTGCTGTTTTCCATGAACCGGAACAATGATCTGGCCTGGATCCGTTTCTGGGCCCTTTATCATGCCCGCATGCACGGGGCGGATGCGGTGATCCTGTTTGACAATGGCTCCACCCGCTACACCCTTGAACAGCTGGAACAGACCCTGGCCGGGGTGCCGGGTATGAAAAAGGTGATGGTCTGCAACTGGCCCTTCCGGTTTGGTGCCAAGGACCCCGGGGTTCTGATGCATCCCTATTGGGCCCACTTCCTGCAAAATGCCAGTTTTTCCGAACTGGTCCGGCGCCTGGCCGGGC
>JALWTJ010000215.1 GCA_027082895.1 Hyphomicrobiales bacterium
GCCATGCAGCTGGTACGCAATCCGAAGCAGTTTGACGTGATCGTTACCGACAATCTGTTCGGGGACATTCTTTCGGATGCGGCGGCCATGCTGACCGGTTCCCTGGGCATGCTGCCCTCGGCCTCTCTTGGGGCGCCGGACCCGGAAACGGGCAAGCGCAAGGCCCTTTACGAGCCGGTGCACGGTTCGGCACCCGACATTGCCGGCAAGGGCATTGCCAATCCCATCGCCATGATAGCCTCTTTTGCCATGGCCATGCGCTATTCGTTCAACGAGGTGACGCTGGCGGAACGGATCGAGGGGGCTATTGCCGATGTGCTGGCGGATGGCCTGAGAACCGGGGACATCATGCAGGAAGGGTGCCGCGGGGTGAGCACGGAGGAAATGGGCGACGCCATCATTGCCCGGCTGGGATAGGCTGTTTCCCCAGGGCCGATTGACCTTTTGTTCATTCTGGTGATGAATGGTGGAGTAAACAGCGGGGACAGGAGACATGCGGCGGAACAATTCGAGGCAAACGGGGATGTGGCGGGCCGTGGGTGGTCTTTTCATGTCTCTGCTTCTGGCGGCAACTGTTCGCCCGGTCGTTGCGCAGGAAACGGGAAACGCGCCGTTCGGCATTTCCGAGTTCCGGGCCGGTGTACTGGCCCACTCCATCGATGATGTGGGCCCCAACGGGGAAATGCTCAACTTTACCCGGCCGGTGGATCTGAGTTTTGAAATTCTTTTCCGCTCGCCCCAGATCGATGCCTTTTACTGGATCGGGTCGCCGCGTCCGGTTCTGGGGGCCAATCTGAACACGGGGGGGCTGGAAAGCTTTGTGCGGCTGGGGCTGAACTGGCATGTGCCCCTGTTTGACAGCCCGTTCTATGTGGAAGGAACATTTGGCGGCATGGTGCACAACGGGGCGCTGACCAGCGCAACCTATCCGGCGCGGCCCCTTGGCTGTTCGCTGCTGTTTTACGAATCGGCCGGCGTGGGGGCGAACGTGGCGGACAACATGACGGTGACCGCCTTTCTGGAACATTCTTCGTCTGCCAATATCTGCAACCCCAACCGGGGGTTGACCAATGCCGGGGTCAAGGTGGGCATCAGGTTCTGAGCCCGGTTGAAGCAACGGCCTTTTTTCCTGTGCCTTCAAAATTGTTGACTCGCGGGATGCAAAGGCTCAAAAGTGCCGCTGCACGAAACAGGCAGACAGGGATCATGAACATTCTGGTTCATTTGACATTTTCGGACATGTTTGCCCTTGACGGCCCGTTCGTGTGCCGCAAGGGGACCTTTGGGGCCGGGTGGACCATCTGTGCGCCCCTGAAAACCACTACAAGCAAAAAAACCGTTTAGCCGTTTCTCCCGTTCCTCTCCCGGCGGGAGAAGGGGCGGACATCGTGACCGTGGCGCGCTGGCGCTGCCCGGGAGAGGTGAAACGGAAAAGGAAATATCATGACATATGTGGTTGCAGTCGTGGGGGCCACGGGCAATGTGGGCCGGGAAATGCTCAATGTGCTTCACGAACGGAATTTTCCCGCCAGCAAGGTCATTCCTCTGGCTTCCTCCCGTTCCGTGGGCAAGGAAATCAGTTACGGGGATACGGTGCTGAAGTGCCGGAACCTGGAGGGGATGGATTTTTCGCAGGTGGATATCTGCCTGATGTCGGCGGGCTCCGAAGTATCGCGGAACCTGGCGCAAAAGATCGGTGCGGCCGGCTGCATGGTGATCGACAATTCCTCCCTGTGGCGCTACCACGAGGATGTGCCGCTGGTGGTGCCCGAGGTCAACGGGCATGTGGTGGGCGAATATCTGCAAAAGAATGATCGGCTGAACATCATTGCCAACCCCAACTGTTCCACGGCCCAGCTGGTGGTGGCGCTCAAGCCTCTGCATGATGCGGCGACCATCAAGCGGGCGGTGGTTGCCACCTACCAGTCCGTTTCAGGGGCCGGAAAGGCGGGGGGCGATGAACTCTGGCACCAGACCCGGGGGCTGATCGTTTCGGACTCGCCGGAGGCGGAGGTGTTCACCAAGCAGATTGCCTTCAATGTCATTCCCCATATCGATGTGTTCATGGAGGACGGATCGACACGGGAAGAATGGAAGGTGGTGGTGGAAACCAAGAAGATCGTGGATCCGAAAATCCGTGTTACCTGCACGGCGGTACGGGTGCCGGTGTTTGTCGGGCATTCCGAGGCGGTCAACCTGGAATTCGAGAACGAGATTTCGGCGGACGAGGCGCGGGACATCCTGCGGCAGGCGCCCGGTGTGATGGTGATCGACAAGCGGGAAGATGGTGGTTACATCACGCCGGTCGAATGCGTGGGGGATTATGCCACCTTCGTTTCCCGGATTCGTGAAGATATCACGGTGGAAAACGGGCTCAATATCTGGGTGGTGTCGGACAATCTGCGCAAAGGGGCGGCCCTGAATTCCGTGCAGATTGCCGAGTGCCTGATTGAACATGGCTGGCAGGGCAACCACCATGCAAAAGGGTGAACGGCCCTTGTCGTGATGTGATGGGTTTTTGCGGGTGACACGCAATAGCGATGTTATTCAATCGTTTACCCTGCCGTACAATCAACATTTAATGAAAATGTGGTCTTGTGCGTTCCCAGTGGAGCGTCGGGGTAGTGTTCGTGTACGATTTTCGGTTTTTTTCGCGCCTTTTTGGTATCGCATACAACAGTCCCGAGCTTGTTCGCGCCCAGTATCAGGCCATGGCGCGTCAGACCTGGCTGCTCAACCTGACACTGGTGGTTGCGACGCTGATTGTTGGCGTGCTCTTTCTTCCCGTGGCGCCCGCTTCTGAAACGCTGTTTTTTCCGGCTATTCTGCTTGCGGGGGATGCCTTGTTCCTGTTCTGGTTCGTCCGGGTTCCGGCGCATCTGGATCATGAAGAAGAAAACCGCGCCATACTTGCCCGCCTGCATGCAACGGTATGGAGCGTGCTGCTGCTGGGTCCGGGATATTTCCTGTGGATCATGACCCTGTTTGGCCATGGGGACGTAGCATTGCACGGGGAACTGATTGCCATTGCGGTGGTTGTCAGCCTGGTTTCGGCCTTGTGTCTGATGCATGTGAGGGCCTCCGTGCTTTCCCTGATGCTGTCGGGGCATGTGCCCCTGATCATCTTTTTGTGGAACGTGGAGGGGGGCGCCTACAGGACGTCGGCAGTAGTGTTTGCGCTGGCATCCCTGACATTTACCGGGGTTCTTGTCAGCTATGGCCGGGACTTTGCGCGCATGGTGCGGCGCAAGACCATCATAGATGCGGAACGGGTCAAGGCGGAAAACCTGAGCCGGACGAACAGGAAGCTGGCCAATGAAGACAGTCTGACCGGGCTGGCCAATCGTCGCCACTTCTTCAACCTGTTTGAAGAGGCGGAACGGAACATGGAACTGGGGCAACTCGATGGCCTGTTCGTCGGGATTCTGGGGTTGGACGGGTTCCGGTCCGTCAATGATGTCTATGGGCACCGGTTGGGAGATGATGTGCTGGGCGTGGTTGGCCAGCGGTTGCGTGATGTGATGTGCAGGGGGGTGCTCATTGCCCGTCTGGGGGGAGACCAGTTTGGGATTCTGGTGCGAAGCGAACAGAAGCTGGTCGTGCTGCAGGAACTGGGTAACCGGATATGCGAGGCAATAAAGGCTCCCATGGAGGTGAACGGTATCCGGGTTGAAATCAGCGGATCCGTGGGGCTGGCAAAGTGGGAGGGGGTCCAGGATACATCTCAATCCCTGTTTGAAAAGGCGGACTTTGCCCTGTGTCGTGCCAAGAAGGAGGCCCGGGGCAGCGCCGTCATTTTCAATGCGTCCCATGCGGCCATGATGCGGGAAAGATCCGGTGTGGATCGCCTGATGCGGGAGGGGGCGTTCGAGGAAGAACTTTTCCTGGTGTTTCAGCCCCTGGTCTGCACCAAGGAGGGGAAAACGGTCGGTTTTGAGGTGCTGGCGCGCTGGATTTCCAGCGAAATGGGTTTCATTTCCCCGGATATCTTCATTGCATCGGCGGAACGAAACGGAATGATCAACCGGGTGACGGCTGTCCTGCTGGAAAAGGCGTTGCAGGAAGCCAAAGCCTGGCCGGAAGATGTATTCATGTCCTTCAACCTTTCGGCCCATGACATCATGTCTGGTACGGCCATTCTCAACCTGATTTCCATCGTGCGTTCCAGCGGGTTTGATCCGCGGCGGATCACTTTCGAGGTTACGGAAACCGCGATCATGGAAAATTTCGAGCAGGGCATGCAATCCCTGACGCTTCTGAAGAATCTGGGCTGCCGGATTGCCCTGGATGATTTCGGCACCGGCTATTCTTCCCTGGCCTATGTGCGCTCCCTGCCGCTGGACAAGCTGAAGTTGGACCGCAGCTTCATTACCGATATTGAGACCGATGAAGGGGCCTGTGCCATCGTGCATACCATGGTGGAGATGTGCCAGAGCCTTGAATTGGAGTGCGTCATTGAAGGGGTGGAGACACGCGGGCAGCTGGGCATTCTCAATGCCATGGGTGGTCACATCATTCAGGGCTACTTCTTTTCCCGCCCCCTCAAGGCAAAGCAGGCACTGGCCTATCTGCGTGAAGAGCGTTCGGTCAAGCTGGCCAGCTGATCGTTCCTTTTGCCCGGCAGGCGCCGGGCGGTTCCGGCATGTTTTTTTTGCCGGAGGATTTCGGGAAAAACGCGCGCGGGCCTTTTGCTTTTGTGCTCTGGTCCCCTTTCCTTTTCCCTGCTAGACATGTTTCGGGCCGGAGGAAGACCCGTTTGCGGGCCGGGACGGGAACAGGGGGCGTGGATGCGCTGGATTGCCATTTTTACCAACATCAAGGACAGCGATGCGCTGAGGAAAAAGCACCTGCAGGCGCACATGGATTATTTTGACCGGCTGGCGGGCACGATTACCCTGGCCGGCTCCACGACGCCGCCCGGTCAGTCTTTCAGCAATGGCGGGGTGTGGATCATAAAAGGCGTGAGTTATGAAGAAGCGCGCCGGATCTGCGAGGAAGACCCGTTCTATCTGGCCGGATTGCGGGACAGGATCGATATCTTCGCGTTTACGGTGGCGCCCCGGTTCGACGAACTGGTCTGAGACAGCATGCCGGTCCGTCATGTTCTGCTGGCGCTGGTCATCGTGGCCATCTGGGGTTTCAACTTTGTTGTCATAAAGATGTCCGTAGCTGCCATTTCACCCTTCTGGGCGGCGACCCTGCGCTTCTTTCTGGCCTGCGTGCCCTTTGTCCTGTTCATCCCGCCGCCGCGCACGAAATGGTATTATGTGGCCGGGTTCGGTCTGTTCTTCGCCTTTGCGCTCTATGGCTTTCTCAATCTTTCGGTGGCGGTGGGCATGCCGGCGGGGCTGGCTTCGCTGGTGTTGCAGGTGCAGGCGATCTTTACCATGATCATTGCCTATTTCGTGCTGGGCGAACGTCCCGGCCGGGCGCAGATCGTGGGGGCGGCCATTGCCTTTGACGGTATCGGGTTCATCGCCCTTGATCGGCTGGATGGCCTGTCCCTGTTTCCCATGGTCCTGACCCTTCTGGCGGCTGTTGCCTGGGGAATTGCCAACGTGCTGACGAAGCTTGCGGGCAAGGTGGATCCGGTGGCCTTCATCGTCTGGGGTTCCCTGTGGGCGGTGCCGCCCCTGTTTGTCCTGTCCTATGTGGTGGAGGGGGGGGATGTGCTGATCCGGTTCATCCTTGCGCCGGACGTGGCCACCTATGCCATGCTGGCTTTCCTGTCCTATGTGGCCACCCTGTTCGGCATCGGCTCCTGGACATGGCTTTTGACCCGGCATCCGGCATCGACCGTGGCCCCGTTCACCCTTCTGGTGCCCATTACCGGCCTTCTGTCGGGCTGGCTGGTGCTGGGGGAGACGATTTCGGGACTTGAAATCTTTGGCGGTCTGCTGGTGATTGCCGGACTGGCGGTCAGCGTGTTTGCGCGTTCATCCTCTGCCTGAAAAGCCCACAAATGTCTGTGGTCTGCCGGGCCGTCAGGGGGCAGCCGGTTCGGGTGCGGGGGAAGTTTCGATGCGTTCGAATTCTCCCGAATCGGAATCCATGACCCACAACTCACCGCTGCTGATATCGAACCAGGCGCCATGCACGGCCAGTTTTCCGTTCCTTTCCAGCTCCCGCACGCAAGGGAAGGTGCGCAGGTTGCTTATGGAATTGCGGATGGAAATGCGCTCAAGGATCGTCTGGCGTTCCCCCGCGGTCATCAGGCCATTGTCGGGGAACTGGCGGGTTACCGGCTCCAGCAAGTTCATCCACCGGGCGACAAAATCGCGCGGCATGGCCGGTGTCGAGGTGTCCGGGTTCAGGGCGGCATGAATGCCCCCGCAATTGCCGTGGCCCATGACCAGGATGTTCTGGACATGCAGAACCGTTACCGCATATTCGATGGCCGCTGAGGTGCCGTGCTGTCCGCCATCGGGTTCAAAGGGGGGCACCAGGTTGGCCACGTTGCGCAGAACGAACAGTTCACCATGGCCGGCATTGAAGATGGTTTCGGGGGCCGACCGGCTGTCGCAACAGGCTATGACCATGGTTTGAGGGGTCTGCTTTTGCCGGGCAAGGCGGGAATAGAGTTCCCGTTCCGCGTTGAAGCGGTTGGCAAGAAAATCCCTGTAGCCCGCGAGCAGTTTTTCCGGCAACGTGTACATGGGGGGTGCATAGCTTTTGCAAGGGAACAGATCAAGCGGCAGCAGGCCTGCCTGGTT
>JALWTJ010000216.1 GCA_027082895.1 Hyphomicrobiales bacterium
AGCACCGGCTTTATCCCAACACCATTTGTGGGGTGGTGTTCCAGAACCAGAGCTGGCGCAACCGCTGCCAGTTCTCCTTCGCCTGTGACGGCATCCCCGAAACGGTGACCGACCGGCGCGCCTGGGCCCAGGCCATGGACATCACCAACAAGGTGACCAGCGGCTCCCTCTATCTGTCAGAGGTCGCCAACGCCACCCATTACCACGCCACCTATGTCTATCCGGACTGGGCGCCCCGCATGAAACGGGTAACCCGTATCGGGCACCATGTATTCTACCGCTTCCGGCGCGGCTGAAACTCCCCGGGGTTTGCTCTCAGGGGTTGATTGTTTCAACGGAGGCGCTGCTGGCCTGCTGCCAGTCGATGAAATCCGTATTCGCCATGATCCGCGTGCCTTCCAGCGGCGCCGGAACGCTGACCACGCTTACCCCTGGATACCGGATATGGGGCGAGGCGAGCCCGTCCGTCGAATAGACGCCGCTGGCAGTGGTGATGATATTGACATGGGAAATGCGGCCAAAGCCGATCTTGGTAACGCCCAGCGAGGAAAGGGGCTCCTGTGAAAGACCCGCATCGAACGTGACCCGGTATTCGCGTTTTCCCACATGCAGCAACCGGGACAGGCTGTTGCTGTCCGGCGTGCCGGGTCCGGACAGTTGATCAAGCGTGCGTGAAACATTCCGCACCACCCGGCTCTGGGCCAGCGCACCGGCATGATTGCCTGAAAGCGCATCGGCGAAGAAGGCAAGGCTGACCACGCCCAGCCCGACACCAAGTGCATTCCAGGGAGTGAACAGGGATGTTGACATTTTCATAACGGGGCACCCCGAAAAAAGGATCGCGCAATTAACCTTTTATCAACCATGAAAGCGGCGTTCCGGTCAAAACCTGTCGCCAATCATGCTTAACGCGTGCGCGCATGTCCGGTGAGAAAAGGGCGAGTCCGCGCCGGGCAGGAAGGCGCCCGCTTCGCCGGGTTCAGGCCGGATCGAAAATGGAATAGAAGATCCGCTCGAACTGCTCCTGCGCTTCCCCGGTCGGCCAGGGCCGGATCAGGCGTTCGAAACCGTCCAGGTCGAAACCGGCCATGGCCGGTTCCCCGAACAGGGAGCGCGCCTCGTCGCTGGAAAAACCCGCCAGATGGGTTGCTTCGAAAAAGGCGGCCTGCTTGTCCGCCTTCTTGATCCGCCGTGCCATCTTTGCCGGGCAGGCGGGGGGCAGGGAAAAACGCAGGTGAATGGCATCCAGCACCCGTGTTTCAATATCCTTGTAGTTGCCGCCCATGGCTGCCTTGAACGGGGAAATGATGTCACCCATCACATATTCGGCCCCGTCATGCAGCAATGCGTACAATTGTTCGTTGCGCAGGGCCTGCGGGTGTTCGGCTGTGAGGATGCGCAGCACGAGAATGGAATGCTGGGCAACCGAAAACGGGTAATCGCCGATGGTCTGGCCGTTCCAGCGCGCCACCCGCGCCAGCCCGTGGGCAATATCGCTGAGCTCGATATCCAGAGGCGAAGGGTCCAGCAGGTCCAGACGCCGCCCTGACAGCATGCGCTGCCAGGCACGTTTCGTTGTCCTTGCCATGGAAGCTGCCCCCTTTGCTGCCCG
>JALWTJ010000217.1 GCA_027082895.1 Hyphomicrobiales bacterium
GATCGTTCTGGATGTCCTCCGGCTTGCCACGGGCGATCAGCCTGCCCCCGGCCAGCACGTTGATCTCCTGCGCCAGATTCATCATTACCCGCATGTTGTGCTCGATCACGAACAGGGTGACACCAAATCGTTCGTTGGCCTGGCGCAGCCGGTCGATCAAGCCGTTGATCAGGGTCGGATTGATGCCGGCAGTGGGCTCATCCAGCAGCAGCAGGTCCGGCTCGTTCATCAGAGCCATGGCAAATTCCAGCAGTTTCTGCTGACCGAAGGAGAGCGATCCGGCCATCAGGTGCCGCTTGGAGGCAAGACCGACAAATTCCAGCAGTTCCTCTACCCGGTCCCTGTCGGCGTCGGTGGGACGGTGCAGCAACGTGCCGATATCTCCCTTTCGCATGGGCCGCGAAATCAGCATGTTCTTCACGCAGTCCATGTCATCATAGACATGGGTCTGCTGGAAGGTGCGCACCAGCCCCAGCCGGGCGATTTCGGGGGTGCGCAGGTTCTTCAGTTCGTGCCCCTCATAGATGATGGAGCCCGCGTCGATGGGATGGTAACCGCAGATGGAGCCGAACAGGGTCGACTTGCCCGACCCGTTGGGGCCGATCAGGCCGATCACGCTCCCGCGCGGCACGTCCAGGGAAATGTCCTGATTGGCGTAAATGCCGCCAAAATGCTTGGACACGCCCTTGACGGACAGGATGATGTCGCCCGAAGCACTCATGATGCTGCCTCCCCGCCTTGTGTTCGGCCCATGCGCCGACGCAGCGCCTGAAGTCCCCCCATGATGCCATCGGGGAAGAACACCACGATAACCACGATCAGAAGGCCCAGGGCCACCCGCTGCCAGCCGAACAGGAAGGTCCAGAAGAATTCCTTGAACAGCTGAAAGGCAACGGCGCCGATAATCGGCCCCCAGATCGTGCCCTTGCCACCGATCAGGGGCATGAGCAGCATCCAGACCCCGACGGTGGGCAGGGAAAAGGCGACCTCGGTCGGATCAATGAAGTTCTTGCCTGCCCCGTAAATGCCACCGGCAATGGCGGTAAATGCCGCGGCAACGGCCCAGGCAATGGCCTTGACGCGGGCGGTGGGCAGCCCCATGGCCTCGGCCTTGTCTTCATTGTCGCGGATGGCGTTCATGACCAGGCCGAAGCGGGTCTTGTGGAGCCAGACGAGGAACAGGTAAAATACCACCACGACACCTATCCCCAGATAGTAGAGAAGAAAGGACAGGGTCACCCCTTCGGGCGGCTGGATGAAATTCATGCCCGAACCACCCCCAAGCAGCCCGATGGTGCCGGCGAATTCCCCGGCGGCCACCCCAAGGCCCAGCGTGCCCACGGCAAAATAGTGGCCGCGAGTCTGCAGAAGCTGGGAGCCCACGATCAGACCGATCAGGAAATTGATCAGGGCGGCAAGCAGAAGCCCTGCGATCAGGGATGTGACATATACGGGCGGGGTAACGGTGAAGGATTCCAGATTGCCGCCCTTGGCCGAATTGTAGTCGGCAAGGGAAAAGCCCCCCCACCAGACCTGGGTGGAAGCGACAAGGTACATGCCAATGCCGAAGAACAGGATGTTGCCAAAGGAATTGTAGCCCATCTG
>JALWTJ010000218.1 GCA_027082895.1 Hyphomicrobiales bacterium
GATCAGCTTGCGTTCCCGGGGCGCCGGTAACACCTCGGCTTCGGGCGCGCGGCGGGGGAGCGACTGCTTCCAGCGCAGGGCGTAGCCGGCCAGGGCGCCGCCGGCGCCGGTGACCAGCAGCAGCCCGAAGGTGATGAACTGGGTGAAGAGCATCAGGCCGCCGGCGGCGGCCACGGCGGTGAAGGCCAGGGTGGTCCTTTTGCGGGCGCCGCTGTCGGCCTTGCGTTGTGCCCGCGCCAGCTCTTTCTGGCTCTTTTCGCGCAGGCGGCTCTTCTCCCGCTCGGCGCGCACCTTGATACGTTCACGTTCCTTGAGGTGCCGGGCCTCCAGTTCGGCGCGCGCTTCACGGCGCGCCTGGGCCATGAGGGTGGTGAACCAGAAGGCCGTCAACAGCCCCAGCCCCCCCGCCACCAGCGCCAGGAGGCCCCACAGCTCCGGGCGCTCAGAGTGCAGCGCCGCCGCCGCCAGGCCGGCGGTGATCAGCTGCACCAGCAGAATGCCGCCGAGAAACTGCAACAGCCCTTTCATGGCGCCATGATCGCAAAGCGTGGCGGGCTTGTCAGCCGCCGCGCACCGCCTGGTCCATGCGCGCCCGGGCCTGCACCCAGGCTTCGCCTCGGTTTTCGCCCCGGGCCATCAGCTCCATGAGATCGTAGGCCAGGCGCCGGTGGTCGGCGTCGAGATCACGCAACTTGGTGAGCTTGAACAGACAACCGGCCCGTTCGTGATCGAGAGTGTTGGCCAACGCATAGAGCACCAGGGCGGCGGCGGAATGAGGGGCCGCTTCGATCACTGCCAGCACTTCGTCCAATACAGGATTTGACATCTGTTTCTCCCGTGGCCATGCTCGACCCAAGGTCGGCACGAATCACTCCGGCCACTATCCAACAAAGGTCCGGCTTCGGTCCAGGACCTGTTCCACAACAACGATGCTGAAGGGGAATGGAACCATGAAGATCATCGAGCTGAGCCTTGGAATCATCGCCCTTGGACTGGGGACGGCCCTGCCGCTCCAGGCGGCGGAAGTCCCGCCGCCGGGCTATCGCACGCCCACCCCCGAGGAGGTGGACCAGATCGGGCGGGCGCTGGCCGCCAACATCCAAAAGGTGACCGCGCCGGCTGCTGATGCGCAACCGGCGGCTGCGCCACCAGCCGAGGCTCAGGCCCCGCAACCGGCCCCGGCTGCCCAGGCCCAGCCCCAGGCTGCCGCCGTCGAAGCGGCGCCTGCCCAGGAGGCCCCGGCCACCGCGCAGCCGGCGCCGTCCGCACCGCCTGCCGCGGCTCCGGCGGAGGCGCCCAAGCCCGCCCAGGCGCCGGCCCAGGCCCAGGCCTCTGCCGATAACCCGGCCGCCGGCAACCAAAAGCAGGAATCACGCGATGCCCTTCTCGAATCCATGCGCAAGCGGCGGGAAGCGCTCTACAAGCGCATGGAAGAACGGCGCAAGCAGCTGGAAAAGGAGATGGCCGCCGAGCGTCAGCGAATGCTCGCCGAACAGCGGGCGATCATGAAGCGCATGGCCGAAGAACGGCGCAAGGAAGAAGCCCGCATCCGTGCCATGCAAAAAGCGATCGACGAGGCGATCGCCCGCATGGAC
>JALWTJ010000219.1 GCA_027082895.1 Hyphomicrobiales bacterium
GTTTTCTGTGCCACCACCGCCTCCATCGTTTCGGGCACCCTGGCTGAACGCATCAAGCTGTGGCCCTTCCTGATCTTCACCGTCATCCTGACCGGTATTCTCTACCCGATCACCGGCATGTGGCAGTGGGGCGGTGGCTGGCTGGCGTCCATCGGGTTCACCGATTTTGCCGGTTCCACCCTCGTACATTCGGTCGGCGGCTGGGCCGCTCTTTCCGGTGCCCTGTTTCTGGGTGCCCGCCACGGTCGGTTCAACAAGGACGGCACGGCAACCCCGATGCCCGGCTCCTCGATCCCCCTTGCCACCCTTGGCATGTTCATCCTGTGGCTGGGCTGGTTCGGCTTCAACGGCGCCTCCCAGCTTGCTATGGGCACCATTGCCGACGCCGGGGATGTTTCACGCATCTTTGCCAACACCAACCTGGCCGCCGCTGCCGGTGCCGTTGCAGCCATGATCCTGGTGCAGCTGCGCTACAGGAAGGTGGACGTCACCATGGTGATCAACGGTGCTCTGGCCGGGCTGGTATCCATCACCGCCGAACCCCTGGCGCCCTCCGTTCCCGTTGCCATATTCGTTGGGGCCATGGGCGGCATCATCGTCGTCTATGCCGTACCGCTTCTGGACAGGCTCAGAATCGACGATGTGGTCGGCGCCATCCCCGTGCACCTGATGGCCGGCATCTGGGGAACCTTGATTACACCCCTGAGCGGTTCGGGAACCTATGCCACCCAATTGCTGGGCATCGTCTCCATCGGCGCCTTCATCTTTGTTGCCTCGTCCATCATCTGGATGGCACTCAAGGCAACCATGGGCATTCGGGTTTCCGAGGAAGATGAAGCCCTGGGTCTGGACAAGGCGGAAATCGGGGTCGAGGCCTACCCCGAATTCTGACGAAAAAACAGGTTCGCCCACGAACAGCATTATCGAAAAACATACTGGCCAACGGCCCGGCAGTCACACGACTGCCGGGCTGTTTTTCGTTTTGCCCCGCAACAACGCCCTGCTGGCGCGGCGGCTGCCGTCACACACCTGCCCATTAGGAGCCGGTTAACCACAGCCCGCTAGACTCGCCACGCACCAGATTATCCGGGACCCGTCCTCCAACAACCCGTGGCAGCCATGGCAATCAATGACAGCTCAACACCCGATATCGAACCCCTGCCCGAAACGGCGGCACCGGCCTTTGTCGCCATACGGATTCCGCTGCGCCTGATCGGCCTGCTGGTCCTTGCACTGGTGGCCCTTTGCCTTGCCTCTCTGGCCTCCTGGAACGTGGACGATCCCAGCCTGTCCTATGCCACCGATGCGACGGCGAAGAACTGGATCGGTTTCCCCGGTGCCGTCATTGCCGACATCTGGATGCAGTTTCTGGGCCTTGCCAGCCTTGTTGCCCTGCTTCCCCCCGCCATATGGGGCTGGGGCCTGAGCGCCCGGCACACGCCCGGCCGCTGGGCCTTTCGCCTTGGCACATGGATTTTGGGCACCATCCTTGCCGCCGGTGCCCTGTCCTTTTTCCCCGTTCCCGAAACCTGGCCCCTGCCTACCGGGCTGGGCGGCCTTGCCGGAAACCTGTTTCCCTCCCTGTTCCAGTCCAT
>JALWTJ010000220.1 GCA_027082895.1 Hyphomicrobiales bacterium
TCAAGTCCCGGGAAACCGAACCCCTCAAGAGGTGGAAGCTCTCCCCCATCGACCGGGAATCCCTTGGCAAGTGGGACGACTATACCGAAGCCAAGGAATCCATGTTCTTTTACACGGATACCGCCGATGCCCCCTGGACCATCATCAAGTCCGACGACAAGAAGCGGGCGCGCCTGAACACCATGCAGCACTTCCTTGCTTCCCTGCCCTATCCGGGCAAGGACGAACATGTGGTCCGGCGGCCTGATCCCCTGATCGTGGGCGCCTCCAGCGATGTCATTGGCCGCTCCGATCACATTATCGGGCGTTCCCTGCATCCCTCCCAGCGCCTCACCCATGATTGAGGGTTGCCGAACCCGCAATCATTGTCTTTCGCAACGCTCGTGAACGGGAGGGGTTGCTTGACTTCCCCGCTCACCCGGCCTTTCATACCGACCGCATGGTATTTGAAACAATGACGTGCATGGAAACGGAAGGGCGCAAAAGAGGTGGCCGAAACAGCACAGAAAGAGGCGGCAATGGAAACAGGAAATTCCTCCCCCACAAGGGAGCGCATTCTGAAAACCTCCTTCAACCTGTTCCTGAGCCACGGCTATGATGGCACCAGCCTCTCCCGCATCGTTGGTGCCAGCAATGTGTCAAAGGGGGCCTTTTATCACCATTTCGCCTCCAAGGCCGACATCTATGGCGAAGTGGTGCACCGTTTCTTCGTCGGCCCCCTGCTGCAGTTCGACACCGCGGAACTGCGCGACATGTCCCCTCGCAAGGCCAGATCAACCCTGAAGAGCTTTTACCGGACCCTTCCCGATCTGGTCGCCCGGACAACCGATCAGGACATGACCCGGTATTTTTCCATGATGTTCGAAGCCATTTCCCGGCTACCCGACTTCAGGCGGGACATTTCCCGCCTCTACAGTCAGCTGCACAAGGATCTTTCGCGGGCCTTTGCCCGTGGCCAGAAGCCCACGAAAAGACAGAAACGCCTCGCCCGCCGCTTTCTGGCCCGCATGGAAGGCGAAATCTACCTATCCGCCGTCATGGACAACTGACCGGCCCGTCGCCGGACAGGAAAACCCGTCAGCGGGCAAGAATCCGACGCACCGGGACGCCATTGCGGGCATCCTCCAACATCATTTCTGCCCCCTTCTGGGCAATCATGATGGTCGGAGTGCTGGTGTTTCCCGAAACGATATGGGGCATGACCGACGCATCGATGACACGCAGCCCCCCCAGTCCGAAAACCCGCAATCGTCCATCCACTACCGCCCCCGGATCGTCACGACGCCCCATGCGGGCCGTGCCCACCGGATGAAAAATGGTGGTGCCGATTTCACCGGCCGCCTGCACGAGTTCCTCCTCCCCGTCCCCTACCTGCGCACCGGGAAGATATTCCTCCGGATGATAGCGGCCCAGTGCCGGCTGGCCCACCAGCCGCCGCGTGGCCCGCAGGATATCAACCGCCACCTGCCGATCTTCCGGCGTAGACAGATAGTTGGGCGCAATCACAGGCTCAGCCGACACGGACCTGTCCGAAATACGCACCGTGCCCCGGGACGTGGGCCTGAGATTGCACCCGCTCAAAGTAAAGGC
>JALWTJ010000221.1 GCA_027082895.1 Hyphomicrobiales bacterium
AATTCAATCTCGGGTTGGTGCATGTGGTGGGGCCTTCCATCGCGTCGCTGGACGAGATGAACGAGGTGGCCGAATACACCCGCAACATGAGCTATGTGGTGGCCCGGAACTTCATCAACGAAACCAATTTCTTTGAATGGGACGATCAGACCTACCAGAAATATTTCGCCCAGTTGCAGGATGCGCGCGAGATCGAGATTCCCAAGCTGAATGAAATGGCCTACGAGCAGGTGGATCTGGCCGGTGCCACCTTTTCCGATTTCGTGGCGAACCGGAGCGCGGCCGGTGCCCCGGAGAAATTTTCCTTCGTGCTGCGCGGCTATGTGCGCAAGTGGCAAAGTGACCTGGACGGGGAACTGGAAAGCCTGCAGCTGATCCGCAACATTCTTGATGCGCCACGGGGAGGGGCGGTTGCGGATAGGCACAGTGCCTCCCGGTCGTCTGCGGCACCCGGTCCGGTGTCGGCGCAAGCGGCAGTGGAGCAGTCCGGCGCCGTTGGTGCTGCACCTGCCAAACCTGCCGCTGCCAAGCCTGTCACGGCAAAGGCACCTTCTGCCAAACCCGCTGCTGCCAAACCCGCTGCGACAAAGCCGGCACCAGCCCGGCCTGCGGCTGCCAAGGCGGCCCCGGCGGGGGCAACCTGACCCCGCACATGACGAATTTTCCAGATGCCCGGGGGGCGGGAAAGCGGCATTGTTCCGCCTTTCCGGGGTCCGGGGTTGGGGGCAGGGTGTGTGCCGGCCGGTGATCCGTCCTGGATCTGATGCGCCGGAACATGGTGATAAAACCGATGAGGGCGGGATGAAAAATGAGTTCGGTTGTACATATTTTGTGTTCGGATACGGCGCGTATCGGCAAGACCCTGCTGGCAAGGGTGTTTGCCGATCTGGCGTCCTTGCGGCGGGAAGACAATCCGGTCATCTTTGATACGGACGTGTCCGGAAACGGCATTATAAATTATTTTCCGCAAAAGACTCGCCTGATCGATCTGAGCCGGATTTCGGATCAGGTGGCCCTGTTCGACACGATGATGGAGGCGGGCGACATGGCCAAGGACGGGCCGGGTGGTGCCCATGCGCCCGATTTCGTGGTGGATGTGGCGGCCAGTGAACTGGGACGGTTCTTTGACCTGTTTACCGATATCGGGTTTGAGCGGGGCGCGCGGGAGGCCCATCTGGATGTACGCATATACTATCTTGTCAACTGGGCCTTGAAGTCCCTGCAGCGCACCGACCATATCCGTTCGCTGGTTTCCAGTTCACGGTTTTTCGTGGTGCGCAACATGGGGGTTCAGGCCTTTGCCTTCACGCCCCAGCCCCATGAGGTGGATCAGGTACCCCAGATCGAGGTGGGCCTGTTTCTCAATGCCCTGTCGCCCGAGGTGCTGGATCTGATCACGGAGACGGGCTTTTCCTTCGCCCGTTTCCTTTCCGGCGAATACAAGAACCTGCGGCACGGGCCGCGTACCGAAATCTGGCGGTTTCTTGAAGAAATCCACAACCGGACCAGTTGTGTCGTGTCCGGGTGAGAGAGGGCGGGTGCCGCCTCTTGCGCTCCCGTCTGTAATGCACCCGGTCTGGCCATTTCTTCGGGGGCGCTTCAGATACGGCGCTTTTCCCGTTCGACGCCGCCGATCTGATCGTTGCCGGACCATTGTTCGTGAATCTGGCGCTGCCCGAAGGTCAGGCGCAGACGGGTCTGGAAGCCGCCATGGCCATCCGGGATACAGATCCGGGCCGGGTTGCCGGCACGGGCGGTTACCCAGGTGCGAATTTCATCATGGTCGGTGATCAGTCTGGACATGTACATCCCCCCGATTGGTATCAATAGCGATCCTTGTTGCCGAGTATGGCGTGCCCATGGAAACGCGCCTTGATCGGGGTCAACACGGTTTGGGGGAAAAGGGGATGAGAGTGGGAAGGCGTCGGGTGTGGCGTCTCATCGGTTACCCGAGCTTTTTCAGTACCTTTTCAAGGCGCTTTCTCCTGGTGGGGGAGGCAATGGCGGTCATGCGTGTTTTGATGATGCGGGCCAGTTCCGCCCGGTGGGAAGTGCCTATGGTCATTGCGGCATTTTCGGCATAGGTGGGGAACTGGTTGGGGGCAGCGTGGGCGAGGCGCAGCAGGATGGTGGGGGTTACCAGTTCGGCAAATCGGGGGTCGGCGTTCAGTCGGGTGAGGATGGACATGAGCTTGTCCTTTGCCACCACGGAGGAACGGTCGGCGGCGTCAAGGATTCTGTCCAGTTCCGCCATGATCTTTTCAGGAGCAAGCGGGGTGAGAACATCCAGGATCTGCAGGGTTGCCCACAGGATGCGGTTCAGGGGATCGTCCAGCAGCGCCAGCAGGGCAGGCAGGTGGGGAAGCACCAGGTCGGGGGCGTGTCGGGCAGTTTCAAAAAGAGCCTTGATGGCATCGTAGCGGATCGGGGGGGCGCCGGACGTTGCCAGATCGACCAGCTGGACAATGGCCCTTTTGTCCCGGTTCTGCACGATGCGGTCGGCCAGTTCGATATTGGGGGCTTCGTCGCGCCGGCCACGGGAGGTGGCTAGCTGTTCGACGATGGAATCCGTGCAAGCCATGGCCTCAGAACCGGCCGGCGGTATCCAGCGCCAGGGTGATCATGTCCTCCAGCGAAGTTTGCCGGTCCTGCGCCGAAAGTTCTTCGCCGGTCACCAGGCAATCGGAGATGGTGCAGATGGCCAGTGCCCGGGCGTTGAAGCGGGCGGCATGGGTATAGATGGTGGCCGCTTCCATTTCCACGGCCAGCACACCGTGATCGGCAAGGCGCTGATAGGCGCCAAGGCCCCCCTCCACATAGAAGGTGTCCGATGACACGAGGGAGCCCACCCTTGTGCTGAAGCCGCGTTCGCGGGCCAGCTCGACGGCGCCGGACAGCAGGTCATAGTCGGCGAAGGGGGCGTAGGTATAGGGCGCAAAACCGTTGTTGATGGCACTGTCGGTGGCCGCAGTCATGCCGATGACCAGATCCCGCACCTTGACCTTTGTCGTCAGCCCGCCGGCGGTGCCGACACGGATCAGGTTCTTCACCTTGTAGATGTCGAGCAGTTCGTGGACATAGATGGCGGTGGATGGCTGGCCCATGCCCGTGGCCTGTACGGAGACGGGCTTGCCCTTCCATGTGCCGGTAAAGCCCAGGCAGTTGCGCACGCCGTTGACCTGACGTGCATCATCAAAAAAGGTTTCAGCAATCCATTTGGCCCGCAACGGATCCCCCGGCAAAAGAACGGTTGGAGCATAGTCACCGGGTTGGGCTTCGTTGTGGGGCGTCATGTAGGGGGCCTTTCCTGTTGAGCTGATGGAAATGGGGGATGTTTTTTGTTTCACGGTTAAAGGTGTGAAGTGTGCCACCGGCCTTGTGCAAGGGCAAGGGGTAATGGTGGTGTCGGGAAGAGGACTGTATTTCGGGCACGGGCTTGCCCGGAGCCGCAAGGGCGGGACATTTCGACGGGCTTGACCTGACGGGCACAGGCGTTCAAAACCCGTTTCGATCCGCGCGGAAAACGACGAACCGGTTCGGGCGGCATCGGCAGGTTCAGGCAGGCAGGGTTTGAGGTCATGGCACGGATTTTCATCGATGGGGAAGCGGGAACCACGGGGCTGCAGATTCGCCAGCGGCTGGAGAAACGTTCCGATCTCGAACTGCTGGTGATCGGGGAATCCGAACGCAAGGATCGGGCTGCCCGGGCGGAAATGCTCAACATGGCGGACGTGGCCATCCTGTGCCTGCCCGATGGGGCTGCCCGGGAATCCGTTTCCCTGATCCGGAACGGGACCACCCGGGTCATTGATGCTTCCACTGCCTTTCGGGTGGCTGAAGACTGGGTGTACGGCTTTGCCGAAATGGATGAGGTACAGGCGGACCGGATCCGTGGGGCGGTGCGGGTGGCCAATCCGGGATGTTATCCGCAGGGGCCGATCCTGTTTTTGCGGACATTGATCCGGGCCGGATTGCTGCCTGCGGATTACCCTTTCAGCATCAACGCCATTTCCGGTTACAGCGGAGGAGGGCGGCGCATGATCGAAGATTTTGCGGCCAAGGGGGATTCCGCATCGCCCTATTTCCCTTATGGCCTGGATTTCCATCACAAGCATGTGCCCGAGATGGTGGTGAACGGCACCCTGGAACAAGCCCCCCTGTTTCAGCCGGCGGTGGGGAACTACGCCCAGGGGATGATGACGCTCGTTCCCCTGCATCTGGACCATCTGGAGAAAAAGGTTTCAGGGGCTGACATTCACGGGGCCATGGGTGAGCACCTGGCCCGGATCGCCAACAGCCATGTGGAGCTTGCCGGGTTGAACGAGATGGCGGGGCCGGAGGATCTGAACCCGCAGGCGCTCAACGGCACCGACCGGATGCGGCTGCACGTATTTGCCGATGAGGAGCGGCGGCAGGCGCTGCTGGTGGCCATCTATGACAATCTGGGCAAGGGATCGTCCGGGGCGGCGGTGCAGAATCTGGACCTGATGCTGGGCCGGACCTGAAACCGGCCGGGATGTCCGTGCCGGTCCCTCGTGGCGTGTCGGGGGCAGGTCTCTTGACCTGAGGGGACGGATGGGCAAAGAACATTTCGACCACATCACGCGTTGCAGGAGACAGATCATGGACAAGTTCGACAAGCTGACCGGGGTGGCCGCGCCCATGCCGATCATCAACATTGACACGGACATGATCATTCCCAAGCAATATCTGAAGACCATCAAGCGGACCGGGTTGGGAACGGCCCTGTTTGCGGAAATGCGTTATGACGAGCAGGGAAACGAAAACCCGGATTTTGTACTGAACAAGCCAGCCTACCGGGATGCGTCCATCCTGGTGGCGGGGGACAATTTCGGGTGTGGGTCGAGCCGTGAACACGCGCCCTGGGCCCTGAAGGATTTCGGCATCCGCTGCATCATTTCCACCAGTTTTGCCGATATCTTTTACAATAACTGCTTCAAGAACGGCATCCTGCCCATCGTGGTGACACCGGAACAGCTGGAAGCCCTGCTCGATGATGCGGAACGGGGGGCCAACGCCACCTTGTCGATTGATCTTGAAGCACAGACCATCACCGGGCCGGATGGCGGGGAAATTCATTTCGACATCGATCCTTCGCGCAAGAATGCGCTGCTTGAGGGGCTGGATGATATTGCCTTGACGCTGAAAAAGTCCGCCTCCATCGACAGTTTTGAAAAGAAGGTGGCGGAAAGCCGCCCCTGGATCTGAGTTCAAACCATGGTCAGACATATTTCTTCCGGTTCCGCCTTCGAACGGGAAATCGGCTATTCGCGGGCCGTGGTGGATGGCGACATGGTTCATGTCTCCGGGTGTACGGGATATGATTATGAGACGATGCAGCTGCCCGAGGATGTTCGGGATCAGACGCGCAACACGCTTGCGAATGTACGCGCTGCCCTGAGCAGGGCCGGGTGCAGCATCAATGATGTGGTGCGCGTGCGCTACTATGTGACGGATCGCGGGGACGTTGGGACTATTGTTCCGCTTCTGGGGGTCGCATTCGCAAAGGCGCGGCCTGCGGCGACCATGCTCATTACCGGCCTGATGGAGCCGGAAATGAAAATCGAGATCGAGGTCACCGCCCGGATCGGGGCATATGAGGCGGAAGGTTGAACGGGGCCGGTCCTGTCATGGCAAGCGATGGCTTTTCCGGAATACACGGCGGAGTTGTCGAGCTTGTGAAATTGATTGTGGCTCATTAAGGGTGAGCCTGATCGAAATTGCCTGCGGTTTACGCTGAATGAGGAAAACATAACATGACCCAGAAACTTTTGCTTTTGCCCGGGGACGGGATCGGTGTCGAGATCATGGCTGAGGTTGAAAAGCTGATTGCCCATCTCAACCGGACCGGGGCGGCGGATTTTTCCTATGAGACGGGGCTGGTGGGCGGATGTGCCTATGATGCGTGCGGGGAGGCCATATCCGAAGCGGACATGGAAAAGGCGCTGGCGGCCGATGCGGTGATTTTCGGGGCTGTCGGGGGCGCGAAATGGGACGGTGTGCCCTATGACAAGCGCCCGGAAGCCGGTCTGTTGCGCCTGCGCAAGGAACTGGGGCTTTTTGCCAATCTGAGGCCCGCCATCGTTTATCCGGCGCTGGCGGATGCTTCTTCCCTGAAGCGGGATCTGGTGGAAGGGCTGGACATTCTTATCGTTCGCGAATTGACCGGGGGGGTTTATTTTGGTGAGCCCAAGGAAATCACCGAACTGGGAACCACGGCCCATGGGGACAACCAGAAGCGGGCGGTGGATACGCAGGTCTATGAAAGTTACGAGATCGACCGGATCTGCCGGGTGGCGTTCGATCTGGCCCGCACCCGCAACAATCTGGTGCATTCCTCGGACAAGAAGAACGTCATGAAATCGGGCGTCCTGTGGGACGAGGTGGCCCATCAGGTAGCGGCGGACTATGATGATGTGCGTTTCGAGCATATTCTGGCGGACAATGCAGCCATGCAGCTGGTACGCAATCCGAAGCAGTTTGACGTGATCGTTACCGACAATCTGTTCGGGGACATTCTTTCGGATGCGGCGGCCATGCTGACCGGTTCCCTGGGCATGCTGCCCTCGGCCTCTC
>JALWTJ010000222.1 GCA_027082895.1 Hyphomicrobiales bacterium
TGTCTTTTTCCGTCCTTTCATGATGGATGGGACGGAGCAAAAAAGCTTGCCGGGTGGTGCCGGCCGGGTGGCGCGTATTTTCTCGCTGTCTTTGTCGTTTATCTCCTTGACAAGGCGAAGGGAACATCGCTAAACCGACGCGAACTTGAGAAGGGCAATTGAGCGCCCTTTTTTGGGGGTGTAGCTCAGTTGGTTAGAGCGCCGGCCTGTCACGCCGGAGGTCGCGGGTTCGAGTCCCGTCACTCCCGCCACTTCCCCCCTCCTTTTTACGATGTTTCCCGCCTCCGGGCCTGGTTCGTGTTCTGCCATCAGGGCGGCATTGTTTGCTTTGCTGGTGCCATCCGGGGCGCGATGGTTTCAATTTGATACAAATTTGCAACAGGCGGGGGGCAAATTCAGGTTTTTGTTACCACGCTGGCAGGTTGGCGCCTGTTCTGCCTTGTAAGGGCGTATGCTTGTTCCCAAATCCCTTTCGGGAAAGAACGAAAGCGGGAAAAGTACCGGTACCAAGGAGACGAAAATGAAAATCTTGCACACTCTTGCCTTGGGTGTGGCGGCCAGTGCCCTGATGGGGACGGCGGCCTTTGCGGCCGAGACGAGCACACCCTATGTGGCCCCGACCACCCCGTACATGTCCAGTATGCCTTCAAGCTTCGGGTTTGAAGGCTTTTATGCCGGCGTGCTGCTGGGGGGCTTTTTCGATGGCACCTCCAGCTATCTGACGGCGCCGGATACCAGCGCTCTTTCCGCTGGTCTTGCGGTGGGTGTCAATTTCTACCTCACGGACGCCGTTGTCGGCGGTGTCGAAGTGCAGGGGACGGTCGATTTCGGCAAGACGGCCTGGGTCAAGAACGGCCTGGTGCTGGGCAAGGTAGGGTATGCGCCGACCAGTGACATGATGATCTATGGGACCGGCGGTGTCGGTCTTGCCGACACCAGCACGGTTTATGCCTTTGGCGGCGGCGTCGAAGTTGCCGCCATGGATACCTTCGGGGTCCGGGGCGAAGTGCTGGGCATGGGCACCTTTGGTGCTGCGCCCAATGCGGTCAAGGCAACGGTCGGGCTGATCTGGCACATGCAGTAGCTTTGCCGGCTTGTTCCCTGCCGGTTGTAACAGGGTTGCAGGGTTTGCATGCGAATTTTGAAGGGTCCCGGCATATGCCGGGGCCCTTTTTGCCATGCGGCGGGCGTTTCGTGGCGGACGGTCTGATGGGGCGGGGACGGCAGAAGGGCGCGGTCACGAGATGGATATTGTTCTTTTCCTTTCAGGGGTCGCAAGGGGTTGGAGACCCTCTGTCAGAACGGCGCGGGGCGCGCGCCCGAAAGAAAGGGAAAGAATCTGGGGGGAATTGATGCTCTAACTTGCTGTTGCCACTTGCAACGGGGCATTGGCTGAGTTAATCCGTGTCAGCAATAAAAACGGCGCTGACAATCGGGATTGAGTCGCTGCACCATCGGACGGTCCCGGTTCCTGATGCCACCGCAAAGTGAGGGGACCAACCCCGTGAATGAACTGCTCCTTGACTATCTTCCGATCATCATCTTTCTGGCCCTGAGTGCCGTAATCGGCCTGGTGCTTCTGGTGTTGCCCTTCGCCTTGGCGATGAAAAAGCCGGACGTGGAAAAGGTGTCGGCCTACGAGTGCGGCTTTGATGCCTTCGATGATGCGCGCATGAAGTTTGATGCGCGCTTTTACCTGGTGGCGATTCTGTTCATCATCTTTGACCTTGAGGTTGCCTTCCTGTTTCCCTGGGCGGTCGCCTTCAACAGCGTGGGCTGGTTCGGTTTCTGGTCCATGATGATTTTTCTGGGCATACTGACCATCGGATTTGTCTATGAATGGCGCAAGGGGGCACTGGAATGGGATTGAGCGATCAGCAGGGCACACTGGTGGCGCCGCGTCCGCGCGGGGTGATTGATCCATCCACCGGCAAACCGGTGGGGGCGGACAATCCCTATTTCGTGGAAATGAGCGACGAGCTGGCGGACAAGGGGTTCCTTGTTACCAGCACCGATGAGTTGATCAACTGGGCGCGTACCGGCTCCTTGATGTGGATGTCGTTCGGGTTGGCCTGTTGTGCCATCGAGATGATGCAGGTGGCCATGCCGCGCTACGACGTGGAGCGGTTCGGTTTTGCCCCGCGCGGTTCGCCGCGGCAGTCCGATGTGATGATCATTTCGGGAACGCTGACCAACAAGATGGCACCGGCCCTGCGCAAGGTCTATGACCAGATGCCCGAGCCCCGTTACGTGATTTCCATGGGCTCGTGCGCCAATGGGGGTGGTTACTATTATTATTCCTATTCGGTGGTGCGTGGCTGCGATCGTATCGTGCCGGTGGATATTTATGTTCCCGGATGCCCGCCAACGGCTGAAGCCCTGCTTTACGGGGTCTTGTTGCTGCAGAACAAGATCCGGCGCACGGGCACCATTGAGAGGTGAGGGGCATGTCTGGTGATACAAGAATTTCCGAGCTTGCCGGCACCCTTGGGGAGCTGAAGGAATTTGTCGATGGCAAGCTGCCCGGCCTCATCAAGTCGGCCAGCATCGCCTTTGACGAGTTGACCCTTTGCGTTGCCGCGGAGTCCATTGTCGACGTGGTGCGTCTGCTGCGGGACGAGAGCCGTCTGCGCTTCATTTCGCTGACCGACATATGCGGTGTTGATTATCCGGGGCGTGTCGACCGCTTCGATGTGGTTTACCACCTGCTCAGCCCGACCCGGAACCTGCGGATTCGAATCAAGATTACCACCGATGGCAAGACACCGGTTCCCTCGATTACCGAGGTGTTCCCCGGGGCTTTGTGGTACGAGCGGGAAACCTATGACATGTTCGGCATCCTGTTCACGGGACATCCGGATTTGCGGCGCCTGCTGACGGATTACGGGTTTGACGGTTATCCGTTGCGCAAGGATTTTCCCACTTCCGGCTATGTGGAACTGCGCTATTCGGAGGAACGGCGCCGGGTGGTTTACGAACCGATCAAGCTGGCTCAGGAATTCCGGTCATTTGATTATCTGAGCCCCTGGGAAGGCACGGACTATCCGCTTCCGGGGGATGAAAAGGCGTGATGGAGGCATGAAGGACCGGTGCGCCCTTTGCACCATGCTGCGGGGTGGTCTTTGCGGCAGGTCAAAGTGGGTGGGGTGAACCGGATTAGACTTGGTACCGGACCTTGGCACTGGGTCTGCCGAATGTCTGATCGCAACGGGGATTGATGGGGATGCACAATGTCAGGGGACAGTTGCTTGTGCGTGTGATGTCCGGGGGTGGGGTTGGTCCATTGCCGGGAAGTGCGGGTGCTCCGAGGGGCACTGATTTCTGGCGCAGGAACCCGGGTTCGGGGCTTGTGCCGTGGTGGGATGGGATGTCTGGTGACAGAAACGAGAAAGATGCCTGAAAATTTTTGGCTCAAAGGGGCCGGAAGCAACAGGGCAGAGGCAAAAGAGATTATCAGGGTAGGCAAAAATGGCTGAAGCGGAAGTCCGCAATTTCACCATCAACTTTGGACCTCAGCATCCCGCTGCCCATGGTGTGCTGCGTCTTGTTCTGGAGCTGGATGGCGAAGTGGTCGAAAGGTGCGACCCCCATGTGGGATTGCTGCACCGGGGCACGGAAAAGCTGATCGAAAGCAAGACCTATTTGCAGGCATTGCCCTATTTCGACCGGCTGGACTATGTGGCGCCCATGAACCAGGAGCATGCGTTTGCTCTGGCCGTGGAAAAGATGCTGGGCATCGAGGTGCCGCGCCGGGGCCAGCTGATCCGGGTGTTGTATTGTGAAATCGGGCGCATACTCTCCCACATGCTCAACATCACCACCCAGGCGCTGGATGTGGGGGCATTGACGCCGCCAGTCTGGGGGTTCGAGGAGCGCGAAAAACTGATGGTGTTCTATGAGCGGGCATCGGGATCGCGCCTGCATGCGGCTTTCTTCCGCCCCGGCGGAGTGCACCAGGATCTGCCCCAGGAACTGATTGATGATATCGAGGCCTTTTGCGATCCCTTCCTCAAGGTGTGCGATGATATCGAGGGCCTGCTGACCGGCAACCGCATCTTCAAGCAGCGCAATGTGGATATCGGCGTGGTATCGCTGGATGATGCCTGGGAGTGGGGCTTTTCCGGTGTTATGGTGCGCGGTTCGGGGGCAGCGTGGGATCTGCGCAAGGCGCAGCCCTATGATTGCTATGACGAAATGGATTTTGACATCCCCATCGGCAAGAACGGGGACTGTTATGACCGCTACCTGATCCGCATGGAGGAGATGCGGCAGGCCGTTTCGATCATGCGCCAGTGCATCGCCAAGCTGAACGCGCCGGAGGGCAAGGGGCCGGTGATCAGCACCAACCACAAGATCGCGCCACCGCGGCGCCAGGAAATGAAACAGTCCATGGAAGGGCTGATCCACCATTTCAAGCTCTATACGGAAGGGGTCAAGGTGCCGGCTGGCGAGGTCTATGTTGCCGTTGAGGCGCCGAAGGGGGAATTCGGGGTCTATCTGGTGGCCGATGGCACCAACAAGCCGTATCGCTGCAAGATAAAGGCGCCCAGTTATGCCCATTTGTCCGCCATGGATTTCCTGTGTCGGGGCCATCAGCTTGCCGACGTGTCGGCGGTACTGGGGTCTCTTGATGTCGTGTTCGGGGAGATAGACCGCTAATGTCCGTCCGTCGTCTGGCAGATGATGCCGTTCAACCCAAATCCTTTGCCTTTTCCCGGGAAAATGCTGCATGGGCCAAGAAGCGGATTGCGCTTTATCCCAAGGGGCGCCAGCAATCGGCAGTCATTCCCCTTCTGATGCGGGTGCAGGACCAGGAAGGCTGGATCTCGCGGGCCGCGATCGAGAAAGTTGCTTCCATGCTGGACATGCCCACTATCCGGGTTCTGGAAGTGGCAACCTTTTACACCCAGTTCCAGTTGCAGCCGGTGGGAACCCGTGCCCATGTTCAGGTATGTGGCACCACGCCGTGCATGCTTCGCGGTGCAGAAGAATTGCGTGCGGTCTGCAAGAAGAAGATTCATGAGCAGCCGCACCAGACCAATGCCGACGGCACCATGAGCTGGGAGGAAGTGGAATGCATGGGGGCGTGCGTGAACGCACCCATGGTGGCGATCGGCCATGATACGTATGAAGATCTGACTCCGGAACGGCTGGAAGAAATTCTGGATGCGTTCGAGCGCGGTGAGGGAGACAGCGTTCCCACGGGGCCGCAGAATGGCCGCAACCATTCGGCGCCCGTCACCGGGCAGACGACTCTTCTGGAGGTGCCGGAACGCAAGCTGGAAGCCCCGGCGCGATCGATGCCGGCCGCTTCTGCGGCCAAGGCAGGGAATGCTGCAAAAGGCGCCCGGCCGGGTTCGAAGGTAATAGGGGGCGGCACGGGCCGGAAATCCGGTGCCGCAGCGGCAAAGCCGGAGGCTGGCGCGCTGTTCGTGCGGCCGGAAGGGGAACCGGACGATCTGAAGATGATTTCGGGCGTGGGGCCGGTTCTGGAGGGCAAGCTGAACGCGCTGGGGGTAACCCGCTTCGAGCAGGTGGCGGCCTTTTCCCGCGAGGATATCGAGGCACTGGACGATGCGCTCAGTTTCAAGGGGCGGATTGACAGGGACGAGTGGCTGAAGCAGGCCGCGGCCCTGGCCATCGGGCCGGATGAATATTTCAAGGTGTTTGGCAAGAAGGCCAAGGTAAACAAGCCGGCGGCGAAGAAAAACGCCGGACGGACCAGTTCAGGGGAGTGAAACATGCTGCATGACAGGGATCGCATATTCACCAACCTTTACGGTCAGGGGGATGTCAGCCTGGCCGGTGCCCAGTCGCGCGGGGCCTGGTCGGGAACGAAGAAGTTCATCGAACAGGGCCGGGACTGGATCACCAACGAGGTCAAGGCGTCCGGTCTGCGCGGGCGGGGCGGTGCGGGGTTCCCTACAGCCCTGAAATGGACCTTCATGCCCAAGCAGAGCGACGGTCGGCCCCACTATCTTCTGGTCAATGCCGATGAGTCGGAGCCGGGCACCTGCAAGGACCGGGAGATCCTGCGCCACGATCCCCACCATCTGGTGGAAGGGTGCCTGCTGGCGGCGCGGGCCATGGATGCCCATCTGGCCTTCGTCTATATTCGCGGGGAGTTCATCCGCGAGCGCTTTGCCTTTGAAAGGGCGGTCGAGGAAGCCTATGAAGCCCGTCTGATCGGCAAGAACAATGTTCATGGCTGGGACATGGACATCATCGTGCACCACGGGGCGGGGGCCTATATCTGCGGCGAGGAAACGGCCCTGATGGAAAGCCTTGAAGGCAAGAAGGGGCAGCCGCGGCTCAAGCCGCCTTTCCCGGCCGGAATGGGGGTGTATGGCAACCCGACGACCGTCAACAACGTGGAATCCATTGCCGTGGTTCCCGAAATCCTGCGCCGGGGCGGAGCCTGGTTTGCCGGGCTGGGACGGGAAGGGAACACGGGTACCAAGCTGTTCTGCGTTTCCGGCCACGTCAATGCGCCCGCAACGGTTGAAGAGGAAATGGGCATTTCCTTCCGCGAGTTGATCGAGAAGCATTGCGGGGGCATCCGGGGGGG
>JALWTJ010000223.1 GCA_027082895.1 Hyphomicrobiales bacterium
AAGACTCCTGATGCGTGTCGACAGTTTTGACTTTGATCTGCCGGAGCGCCTGATTGCCCTGCATCCGGCGGAGCCGCGCGATTCCGCGCGCCTGCTCCGGGTCGATACGCACGGAGCGTTGAAGGATGGCACCTTCACCGATCTGCGCGACTTTCTGCAACCCGGCGACGCTCTGGTCATCAACGATACCCGCGTGATCCCGGCGGAGTTGCGCGGTGTAAGAGAGCGGGCGGAAAACCGGGCAGGGGTATCCTTTAATCTTCACAAGAGGCTGGGGCCGGAGCGATGGGCCGCCTTTGCCCGGCCGGCCAAGAAACTGCGGGTGGGGGACCGGGTCATCTTTGGCCCGAAAACCGATCGGGCCTGCGCGGCAACCCGATTGACCGCCAGCGTGGCCGCAACCGCTCCGGGGGGGCAGGTTGAACTGGTCTTTGATCTGACCGGGGCCTATCTGGATGAAGCCATAAAGGCCTTTGGTGCCATGCCGCTACCCCCCTATATCGGGGCAAAACGCTCCATCGAACCACGCGATGAACAGGATTATCAGACCGTGTTCGCGCGCATGGATGGCGCCGTGGCGGCCCCCACTGCCGGGCTGCATTTTTCCGATTCCCTGCTTGAAGACATTGCGAAGAACGGCGTTGCCGTGGAAACCGTAACCTTGCATGTGGGGGCCGGAACCTTCCTGCCGGTCAAGGTTGAAGATACCGCGGATCATCACATGCACGCGGAGTGGGGGGAAGTGGCGCCATCTGTGGTTGACCGGCTCCGGGCGTGCAAGGACAGGGGAGGGCGGATCGTTGCCGTGGGAACCACCAGTCTCAGGCTGCTGGAATCCGCTAGCCGGGGCGAAAAGGGACTGGAGCCCTTTTCGGGCGAAACGGACATTTTCATCACACCGGGGTTCAAGTTCCGTACTGTTGATGTCCTCTTGACCAATTTTCACCTGCCGCGCTCGACCCTGTTCATGCTGGTCAGTGCCTTCAGTGGCCAGCAGGTCATGCATGCGGCCTATGCCCATGCCATCGCGCAGGAATATCGGTTCTATTCCTATGGCGATGCCTGCCTGCTTGAACTCGCCCCGGATGCCCGCCATCCCCTCAACCAGCCCCGGAATACCAATGTCTGACCTTGACGCCGCCCAGCCTGCCGCCTTTTCCTTTGTTGTTTCCCATTCCGACGGGCGCGCACGGCGCGGGGAAATGGTAACGCCCCGCGGGCGCATCCAGACCCCGGCCTTCATGCCCGTGGGCACCGCGGCCACTGTCAAGGCGCTCTATCCGGAACAGGTGGCCGCCACCGGCGCCCAGATCCTGCTGGGCAATACCTATCACCTGATGTTGCGCCCCGGCGCCGAACGGATCGAGCGGCTTGGCGGCCTGCACACCTTCATGGATTGGGACAAGCCCATTCTTACCGACAGCGGCGGCTTTCAGGTCATGTCACTGACAAAGCTGCGCAAGCTGGACGAGAAGGGGGTGACGTTCAAGTCCCACATTGACGGGTCGGCCCATGAACTGACCCCGGAACGCTCCATCGACATCCAGAAAAAGCTGGATTCCGATATCATCATGCA
>JALWTJ010000224.1 GCA_027082895.1 Hyphomicrobiales bacterium
AAGGGTGACGCGTACCGTGGTCGGGTCCACCGCTTCCACGCTTTCAATGCCGGCAAAGATGTTCTTGTGGGCATTGGTGGAATCTTCCCCCCGTGCCCGGTCCAGCGAGAACTTCACATCCTCGGAGTCAAAGGTGGTGCCATCATGGAAGGTGACCCCCGATGCCAGGTGGAACGTATAGACCAGCCCATCATCGGAAATGTCCCAGCTGCGCGCCAGGGCGGGAATGACTTCACCGTTCGAATTGAAACGGGTCAGCCCTTCGAACACGTTGGCATAGACCACTTCGTCAATGGCCGCCGCGGCGCCCGCCGTCGGGTCAAGGTTGGGCGGCTCCAGCACCATTCCCACGGTAATGTCGGTGCGCGCGGCCGTGGCCGGCGTCAGCGACGTGGCAACGAGCAACGCCGCCCCCACCATAGCCAGAAACTTGGTTTTTTTCATTTTTTCTTCCCTTGGTTGTCGGGGTCTGATGCCCCATTGCTGAAAAACATCGGCATCTGTCTGCCGGTTTGCGTCCCCGCCAGTCTACGGCTTTGGCCCCAGCAGATCAAACAGGCTGAGAACCATCACCTGTGCGCTCTCCACCATGTCCTGAATACCCACATATTCGTCCGGCTGATGGGCAAGGTCAAGAATCCCGGGCCCATAGGCAATACAGTTCTTCATCCGCCCGATCCGGTCGATATGTTTCTGATCGTAGGTGCCCGGGGAAACGACATAGGTCGGCGCCGTGCCCAGCACCTCGCCGATGGAAGCGGCCACGCTTGTCACCACCGGCGCATCCCTCTCGGTCATGGTGGGGGCCACCTGCCACATCTCGCGCAAATCATAGCGGAAACCGGGACGTTGCGCCCGCACCTTTTCCAGAAGATCATGAATTTCCTGCGCCACCTGCTCGGGCTTTTCCTCGATCAGATAACGCCGATCGATGACCATGCGGCACGAATCGGGCACGATCGCCGCCGGAAAACCGGTAAAGCCCTCCTCCGGCTCCTCCAGCCCCCCGTGAAAGGAATTGATGTTCATGGTGGACTGTTTGGCCCCCTCGGGCACCACCGGCATGGCCGTGGTGCGCCGGGCAAGCGCCGGATAAAGGTTTTCTTCCATTTCCTGCAGCACCGCCCCCATGTGGCGCACCGCGCAATCCCCGAGGAACGGCATGGAACCATGGGCAATATGCCCGTGCGTTTCTATTTCCGCCCACCACACGCCCCGGTGCCCCAGGCAGATACGATCCTTGTTCAGCGGCTCGGGAATAATGACATGCTGCACCCGCTCGGGGCGGAAATATCCCTGTTCCGCCAGATAGGCGACCCCGCCGAAACCACCGGTTTCCTCGTCAGCCGTTCCCGAAATCTCGATGGCCCCGGCATAATCGGGCACAAGGTCCACGAACACTTCCGCCGCGATGATGGAGGCGGCCAGCCCCCCCTTCATGTCGCAGGAGCCCCGCCCGTAAACCTTGCCCTCGCTCACCTCCCCGCCAAACGGATCAAACGTCCAGCCCTGTCCCACTTCCACCACGTCGATATGGGAGTTGAAATGAACGCATTCCCCGCCCCGGGC
>JALWTJ010000225.1 GCA_027082895.1 Hyphomicrobiales bacterium
GCCATGGCGGGGGGAAGCGGTGGGTCCACCATGCTGGGGGGCGGTGGCGCCGGAGGCGCGGGCGGCTATCCGGGACGTGACGGTTCGGGGTATGGCAGCGGCGGCGGTGGTGCCGAGGCGCTGACCGGGGCTGGTTCCACCGCGGGGGGGGACGGTGCTTCCGGTCTTGTTATCGTCGAGGAATATTATTGAAGCCTGTCATTGGGGCGCCTTTTGGTCGTTTCCGGAAGGCGCTGCAATGGCTTCCTGTTCCTGCTTCTGACCCGCTCCGGCATTGCCGGCAGCGGGTTTTGTCGTTTGGGGGCCGAATAGGTCTGGAACCCCCGGTCCGGATGCAGTACAGATTGCCCCGGTTTTGACATGAGTCTGACATGGTGCTTCCGGCATGATGCTTTGATAGCCGGTTTCCGGGTTGTTGCCGGATAATCCATCGTCAGGTGATTTTTCAGGGATTTCCAGCATGAAAAAGGCATATGTTTCGGCGCTTGGCATCATGGGACGGCGCCATGTGGCGGGTCTGGTGCGCAAGGGGTACAGTGTGGACTGTTTCGATCCCAGTACGGCGGCCTATGATGCGACCCGGGCCGAGCTGGAACGGCAGGGGCTTGATGACGGGCTGATCCGTCATGTGTCCGGCCCCGAAGCAGGGGCCCGTTATGACGTGGCAATCTTTTCCGAGCATGCGGACCTGCGTTTTGCCAATGTGCGCCGTTTCCTTGAAACATCCGGGGCCGAACGGATCCTGCTGGAAAAGCCCCTGTCCGCCAGCCCGGAGGAGGTGGAAGCCCTTCCGGCGCTGTTTTGTGAACATGGCATGGCTCAGGATAGGGTTTTCGGCAATTTCACCCGCCGCGCCTGGGCACCCGTACACCAGCTCAAGGCGCTGTGTGCGGGGTCTTCGGCCGTCACCATGAGCGTTCACGGGGGCGCCTACGGGCTGGGAAGCAACGGGGTGCACCATCTGGACCTGTTTCTCTTTCTGACCGGGGATGTTGAAACGCGGGTCGTTTCCTCGGTGCTGTCGGCAACGGGCATTCCCAGCGGACGGGGGGAGCGGTTCACTGATTACGGGGGGCATGTGGTGCTGGAAAATGCGCGCGGGACAATGAGCAACATCTGCGTGCCCGATTCCTCCGTTGCCCCCTTTGTCATTGTTACCGGCGATCATTTTTCGGCGATGATCAACGAACGGACCCTTGAATGGGAACTGGCGGTGCGTGAGGAAAGCTGTGATCTGCCGGTCTATCGGTGCGGTGCCGCCTACGAGGTGGTGGAAAGCGGGGTGATGGACTATGTGCCCATGGACCATGTGTCCGGCCTGTGGGCGGATGGTGATATTGATCTGCCGGGCCTTGAAAGCGTTATGGTGGCCCACCGGCTGCTGAATGATGCGCTGGAGATGGGGGGCGCACAAAAGCCCTATTGCTTTACCTGACAGATGAGAAATTGTCTGTAACAGTCGGATTTCATTAATTTCAATATGGATGCAAACGATGGGTGAGTTTTCGGATTGCAGGTGCCTCGTGGTGGGCGCCGGAGAAATGGGGCAGGCCCATGTGGCGGCGCTCAAGGGCCTGGGGGTGGCACAGGTTGCCGCCTTTGCACCCAGCCGGCGCAACGCGGCGGCCATTACGGCGCTGGGAGCTGAATTTTTTTCCGGGGATTTTGGTGAGGCGCTGGAAGCCTTTTCGCCCACTCATGGGCTGATTGCCGCACCGGTGGAGCAACTGGCCGGGACGGCAGAGGAGATGATCGGGCGGGGGATCCGTTCCCTTCTGATCGAGAAACCGGCGGCCCTTTCATCCGCGGAGGGGGAAAAGCTGCTGGATCTGGCCCGGGAAACGCAAACCGACATAGTGGTGGGGTACAATCGGCGTTATTACGGTCCGGTGGAAAAGGCCCTGGCCATGATCAGGGACAGCGGGGAAGCGGTGAGCAGCGTGGTGTTCGAATTCACCGAATGGTCCCATGTCATTGCCGGGCTGACCAACCAGTCGAAGCGGACCAAGGCACGCTGGCTGCTGGCCAATTCCATGCATGTCATTGACAGCGCCTTTCTTCCGGTGGGTCTGCCGGATGTGGAAAAGAGCCGCTTTGTCGTTCAGGGGCAACTGGACTGGCATCCCAGCGGATCGGCTTTCGCTGGCAGCGGGGTAACGCAGACGGGCGTTCCGTTCAGCTATTGCGCCAACTGGGACGCGCCGGGGCGCTGGGGGTTCGAATGGCTGACTGCTTCCACTCGCTATATCTTCCGCCCGATGGAAAAGCTGCATGTCACACGGCGTGGTTCGGTTGCCATCGAGGAAATCGCTCTTGATGACGATCTGGACGAACGTTTCAAGCCGGGACTTTTCCGTCAGAACGCCGCATGGCTGCGCGGGCAGGCGGATGGGCGGCGTTGTGATCTGTCCGAGGCGGTGGACCTGATCCGGCTGGCAGGGCACATTGGCGGCTACGAGGAGTAGTTGCATCCGAAGGAAAGGGCGGGCAGATGGCGGCGTCAGGTGTCCCGGAAGATGGGGGCAGTGGGGGGTCTCCCTTGCACGAGATCGTTGCCATTACGCGCAGTTTCCCTTCCCTTGCCGATCGCGCCCGGGGGCGGGTGCGGCAGTTTGTGCACTCCCATCCGCAGGGGCGGGTTGTCACCTTTCTCGATGAATTGGAGGGGCTGGAACCTGAAGGCGCGGGGGTGCGTCCAATTGTGGGATGGCGCTCCGTGCTGGACGCGGATGTTTTTGATGATCTGTGGCGGCAATCCTACCGGTTGACGGATGATCTTTTTGCCCGTGTCGCGCAGAACGGGGAAATGGCGGAACTGAAACAATTGTTCCGGCCCTATTACCATGCAGTTGCGGACCGGATGCTGCACGGGCTGGTGCTGGAGCGGCTGCTTGAGGACACCAAGGTGCCGGTGCTGGCCTTTGTTTCGGGGCCCCGCGGTGCCTTTCAGAGACTTGGGAGGAATATTGGCACGCTGGAAGGCTGGAAGGACCATCTGGTGCGGGCCGGGCAGCGCACCTGGTTTCTGGGGGATGGGGTGTTGCGGCATGTTCGCAGGAGATTTGGCGCAAACCCTAATATGGCAGGGCCCACCGGAGCGGTGGCGGATGCCGGAGGATCAAAGCCGTCGGTTTCCGGTTCGCCGGGACCGGGGGGGCGCCATTTTCTGATTGCCGTTCAGGAGGGTGTGGCAGCGATCAATTCCCCATCGGCGTTTGCCGTTGCCCGGGAAATGGTGAAAAACGGCGATGTGCCGGTTCTTCTCACCCATAACCGCACCATTCGCCAGCAGGCGGAAGATGCGGGGATTGCGGTGCTGTTTCCGCTGGATGTGGGACCGGGGATCGTCCGCTGGCGCTGGTGGCGTTTTTTCCGCAGGTGCCATTTGCAACTGGATGTGCTGGCGGGCGCACATGCGCAAAACGTGCAGGCAGCGTCCGGGCTGGCACCGTCGATCTGTCTGGCCGCGTTGCGGCGGGAGGTGCCCCTTTGGTGTGCCCTGCATGCCAGCGGCTGGAACATGCTGGAGCGTTACCATCTGGAGGAGGGCGCCTTTGCCGCCGGTCTGCTGATCAATGAGGGCACGCCCGCTTCGGGGCAGGCGCTGGCATTTCTGGAGCAGAAGGGGGTTGCGGCGTGCGGGTACTGGCCGGCCCTGCTGGGGAATCGGCCGGATTGTGACCATTTCCCGGCCCCCCTTCATCTGGTGTACGGGGAGCAGCTTGCCGGACACATGCGGGATCTGGGAATGGATGCGTCATCCATCCGGTGCGTTGGCTCCGTGAACTATGACCGTTCGGTGGGGCGCGACCCGAAACGGGATCGTGCAACTGTGCGCCGGGAAATTCTGCCCGAATGGTCCGGTACCCGCCCGCTGGTGGTGGTGGCCAGTGAAGCGCTGGCGCGGCCGTTCGAGGAACTGGGGCCCGTTTTCGCAGAACTGGCGGGGCTCGACGTGGAGATCGTTCTCAAACTGCATCCGGCGGACAGCCGGGAACGGTTTGCGGCCTATCTGGATCAACGGGGGCTTGCGGCACGGGTGCGGTTGGTCGAACGGTGCGATCTGGATGCCCTGCTGCATTGTGCCGACCTGTTGATCTGTGTGCTTTCCAACATCATTGTCAACGCGGCTATCCTAGGGACGCCAACGCTTGTCTGTGACTTCTCCAACAAGCGCAAGCCGATGGATTTCACGGCCCATGGGCTTTGCCTGGGGTGCTTTGAAGCTGCCTTGCTGCCGGACAGGATCGCGGGGATGCTGCCGGGGGGAAAATACCGGGAAACGGCGGTGGACATGTTGCGAAGCGGTCTGAAAGCTTTTAACAGTCCATGTGACGGAAACAGCGCCCGGCGCGTTTCCCGCATCCTTTCGGAATTGGCCGGGGATGGCGGCAGTTTCAGGAGCACACATTCGTGAATGTCGTTGGGATCATCCAGGCGCGCATGGGCTCGTCGCGGCTGCCGGGAAAGGTCTTGCGTCCCATAGAGGGGTATCCCCTGCTGGGCCACGTGATCGACAGATGCCGGGCGTCGCGGCACATGGATTGTCTTGCCATCGCCACCACGCGGCAGGAACAAGATGATGCCATCGTGGAATTTGCCCGCGGCCTGTCCGGGGTTGTGGTGAGCCGGGGCTCCACCGACGATGTGCTGGAGCGGTATTTTCACTGTGCGCGGGAGACGGGGGCCGATGTGATCGTGCGCATCACGGCGGACGATCCGCTCAAGGACGCAGAGATCATTGACAGGGCGGTGGATGCCCTGCTTGAGGATCCGGATCTGGACTATTGTTCCAATACCCTGAAGCCGAGCTTTCCGGAAGGGTTCGACATCGAGGCGTTTCGCATGGGGGCGTTGCGCGAGGCCCATGAACAGGCCGAACTTGCTTCGGAGCGGGAGCATGTCACCCCGTTCATCTGGAAGAACACACGGCGTTTCAATGTCCGTAATTTCGCTCATACCGAGGATCTGAGCAGCTGGCGGCTGACGGTGGACAAGCCCCAAGATCTGGAACTGATACAGCTGATCTATGCGCGCCTTTCGGGGGAGGGGCAGGGGGAGCGGGGCAACCTTTTTTCCTGGGAACAGGTGATCGGTCTGCTCAAGGAACATCCCGAATATCTTGAAATCAACAAGGGCACGGTGCGCAATGAAGGTTATTTGCGCTCCATAGGAGAAGAACGATCATGAATGCTGGCAAGCGCCTGTTCGGCAATGAACTTAAATATGTCAAGGAAGTGCTGGAGACCGAATTCCGCAGTTCCAAGGGGTCGATGATGACCAGCCGTCTGGAGGCGTTCTTTGCCGAAAAGTTCGGCACGCGGTTCGGTATTGCCTTCGTCAATGGCACGGCGACCATGCATGCGGTACTGGAAGCACATGGTATCGGGCCCGGGGACGAGGTGATCGTGCCGCCCCTGACTATGTCGGCGACGACCTTTGCCGTTCTGCAGGCCAATGCCACACCGGTTTTTGCCGATGTGGAGCCAGACACGTTCCAGATTTCCGCCGCTTCGATCCGGGAGCGGATCACGCCCAACACCAAGGCCATCATTACGGTGGCCCTTTATGGCCTGTCCCCGGACATGGACCCGATCATGGACCTGGCGCGCGAACATGACCTGTTCGTTCTGGAGGACAATGCGGAATGCTTTCTTGGCACATACAAGGGGCGCAAGGTGGGAACGCTGGGCCATGCGGCCAGCTATTCCTTCCAGAGCTCCAAGCACATTACCAGCGGCGAGGGGGGAATGGTGATTACCGATGATCCCGAACTGGCCGACCGGGTGCGCAAGGTGCAGTCCCTGGGGTATGCGGGGGTAGGGGCCAGCAAGGGCAAGATCACCAAGGCGGACATTCAGGATCCCGGTTATGAGCGGCATGTGACCATGGGCTGGAACTATCGCATGGCCGAATTGTGCTCGGCCGTGGCGCTGGGGCAGATGGAAAATATCAAGGAACTGGTGGGCATCCGTCAGAAGAGTGCGGAAATGTTTGCCCAGGCGGTCGCCGGTTCCAACTGGGTGGTGCCCCAGCGCACGCCCGATGATTGTGTCCATTCCTACTGGACCTTTGTGGTCAAGCTGGAGCATCCGGACCATTCCTGGCATACGGTGCGGGATGCCCTTCGTGCCAATGGCGGGGACGGTGTCTACGGGGCCTGGCAACTGACCTATCTGGAACCCATGTTCCGGGAAATGGACCTGCTGCGTCGCGAGCGTTTCATTTCGGACGAAAACAAGGCAAGATATGCGCCGGGCCTGTGCCCGGTTGCCGAGGATCTGCAGCCCCGCCTGATGCAGTTCAAGACCAATTACTGGGATCTGTCCCGGGCCGAGCAGCAGGCGGAAATCCTGGCGCGGACCATTCGGGAACTGTCCTGAACCTGTATCGGGGACCAAGGGAGGGACATGGATGAGGATACTGGTTGCCGGAGCGAGCGGACTGTTGGGGCATGCACTCGTGCCGGCCCTGTTGGCCGGGGGGCACGAAGTGGTGGCCCATGGCAATCGGAAGGGGCTTGATGTCAGCGG
>JALWTJ010000226.1 GCA_027082895.1 Hyphomicrobiales bacterium
AACAATTCGCGCATCGAAAGCCTGATCGAGCAGCTTTACGACATCAACAAGAGCCTGATGCGTCTGGAAGGGCGCCTGATGCGGCTGGCGGAAAGCTACGGGGTCAAGCGGGCCGATTTCCTGAAGGCCTATTATGGCTCGGAGCTTGATCCGGACTGGTGCAAGAAGGTGGCCGAACTGGAGGGGCCGGGCTGGAGCGAATTCATTCGCCGGGAACTGGATGTGGTGGAAGAACTGCGTGGGGACATCCAGACCCTTGCCACGGAGTCCGGAGTCGATATTTCGGAATTCCGCCGTATCGTGCACAAGGTGCAGAAGGGGGAGCGGGAAGCGGCCATTGCCAAGAAGGAAATGGTGGAGGCCAACCTGCGTCTGGTGATTTCCATTGCCAAGAAATACACCAATCGCGGATTGCAGTTTCTGGACCTGATCCAGGAAGGCAATATCGGTCTGATGAAGGCGGTGGACAAGTTTGAATACCGGCGCGGTTACAAGTTTTCCACCTATGCCACCTGGTGGATCCGGCAGGCCATTACCCGATCCATTGCCGATCAGGCCCGTACCATTCGCATTCCGGTGCACATGATCGAGACCATCAACAAGATCGTGCGCACGTCGCGCCAGATGCTGCACGAGATCGGCCGCGAGCCGACTCCCGAGGAACTGGGCCAGAAATTGCAAATGCCGCTGGACAAGGTGCGCAAGGTGCTCAAGATCGCCAAGGAGCCCATCTCCCTTGAAACGCCCATTGGTGACGAGGAAGACAGCAATCTGGGGGATTTCATTCCCGATACCAATGCGCAGCAGCCTATCGACAGCGCCATCCAGAGCAATCTGAGGGCCACCACGACCCGGGTTCTGGCGTCCCTGACGCCGCGGGAGGAGCGGGTGTTGCGTATGCGGTTCGGCATCGGCATGAATACCGACCACACGCTGGAGGAAGTGGGACAGCAGTTTTCCGTGACCCGCGAACGCATCCGGCAGATCGAGGCCAAGGCCCTGCGCAAGCTGAAACATCCCAGCCGCAGCCGGAAATTGCGGAGCTTTCTGGACAATTAGTCAATCAGGGAGTGCTGGACCGGCCAGGACGTGACGCCCATGGGGTCAACATGGACGATGACGGTGTGCAGCAGGAGTTGGAAGAGCGGCTGAACGGCATGCTTTGCCGGGCGGGGCTTGGGGATGTGTGGCGGGGAATGCCCCCTTCCCATCGTGCCCAGTGGTTGCGCCATGTGGCGGAGGCCAGGAAGCCGGAAACCCGCACCCGCCGCCTGGAAAAGGTGGTTGCAGCAATGCGGGAGCGGGCGGAAACCTTATCCTGATATGTTGCAGATTTTGACGGGTCTTACCTTGTTCCAACAGCCTGTTCCTAGAGCGTGTCTGTTCCTGATGGAATCAAGGCCACGCTCTATCTGTTTGATATTTCCGCACTTCTTGTCCGAAAACCGCTTCACACTTTTCGGGAAGTGCTCTAGCCGGGCCGTTGACGGTGATCGGTCCCTTGCCCGCATGCGGCAAACGCTGGAGATCGGGTGACGGGCAAGGGGTGTTTCGTCCCTCTTGCCCGCCTTTCTTGCTCGCCCCTCTTGTTTGTGCTCTTGCCTGTGTCGGCGCCGTTGTTCAGACGGATTGCATGGAGGAAGTGTCCCCGACGCGGGCGGGGGGCTGCCACAGCCACAGCAGGATTCCGATCCACAGGGCGTTGAACATGGGGAAAGCGGCGGTGCTCAGCGCAATGGTTCCCGTAAACAGGTAGAAGGCGCCGACGGAAAAATCCACCGCCTGAATCAGCACCATGTTGCGAATCCAGAACCGGGAAGGGGCAGGGGAGCGGGCCAGCCAGGCCATGCCGATGCCATAGGCGAGGAAGCGTGCCGCCAGCTGGCCCAGAATGTACTGGTTGTCCGGGGGCGGGGGTGTCAGCCCCATGGCCTGGAAAAAGGGGCCGGGGACAAACAGGGTCAGAATGCCAAGCAGCAGTTGGGTCAGGGCAACAATCCAGAGAAGAATTTTCAAACGGTTCATAAAGGGGTTCCCTTGTTCGGTTTCGTGGTGGCAACAAGCTGGCATTTATGCTATACAAAAGGAAGTAGTTACAAAATGTATATCAAGGAAAAACTTTGAAAACCTATGCAAAACAATTGCTTATGTGACGAAACCTGTCCGGTATCACGGGCCAGTGCGGTGCTGGGGGGTAAATGGACCACGTTGATCATTCGTGATCTTCTGGGGGGCACGCGCCGCTATTCCGAGTTACAGCGCTCCCTCAGTCCCATTTCGCCGCGCATGCTGGCGCAGCGGCTGCGGGAGTTGGAACAGGCCGGGCTGGTGTACAAGCGCATCTATCCCACGGTGCCGCCCAGAACCGAGTATTCCCTGACGGACAGGGGACGGCGGGCGGAAAACGTGATTGCTGCGCTGGCCGCGTTCGGGGCGGCGCTGTAGCGGAGCGGACATGTTCCCGTTTCCCACATGTCGGGCGTGCTCTGCTTGATCTTTTTCGGACGACATGGTGGGATTGTCATTCAGCGGGCCGGTATCCGGTGGGTCCGACCATGGCGGGCGGGTTGCATGGCATTTGAGGAAATCGAACAGTTCGCGGAACAGGCGGGGGCGCACACCGCGGGGCAAGGGGGGCGGCTGTCCCCGCAACTGCCCTTCGGGGGCTTTTCTTTCTTTGTTCTGCCTTTTTCTCTTTTGCCGGTGCTGATCCTGCTGTTGGCATTGCTGGTTCCGGGCAGGGCCGCATACGGGCAGGATGATGCGTCCCCGGTTGCCGACGAGCAGGTGCTGGTGGTTTCCAGCGTGGAGCGGCAGCCGTTCACCTTTTTCAGGGATGACGGGTCGGTCAACGGGTTTTCCGCCGATCTGTGGGCGGAAATCGCCAGTCGCAACGGCTGGGACTATTTCTGGCAGAAGGAGGCGAGCTTCCCCGACATGCTGGAAGCGGTCAGGGCGGGCCGTTCCGACGTTGCCATTGCCAACATATCCATCACCGCGGAGCGGGAACGGGCATTCGACTTTTCCTTTCCCATCTATGATTCGGGATTGCAGATCGTGGTGCCGGTGCGCGAGGGGGGCAGCAACCTGCTGGCCATCATCTGGGCGTCCGGGGCGCTGCAACTGATCGGCATTGCGGTGCTGGTGCTTTTGGTGATTGCCCATGTGTTGTGGTTCTTTGAGCGGAACACTCCCAATGACCGGCACGATTATTTCCGTGACGATTATTTCGGGGGTGTATGGGATGCGTTCTGGTGGGCTTTTATCATCATGACCATGGGGGGGTTCGAGAACGAAGTGCCCGCGAGCATCGTTTCGCGGGCCCTGGCCATGTTCTGGATCGTGGCTAGCCTGTTTTTCGTTTCCACCCTTACTGCCAAGATCACCACGTCGTTGACGGTGGAGCAACTGACCAGCGACATCAACAGCGTGCAGGACCTGGTGGGCAAGCGGGTGGGGGTTGGCCGGAACAGCGCCATGAGCCGCTTTCTGGACCGGCGCAACATTGCCTACCGGCCGTTCGAGGATTTCAGTGCCGCTCTGGTGGCATTGGAGGCGGGGGAGCTGGATGCCACCATTGGTGACGCGCCGGTGGTGCAATATTATGCTTCCCATCAGGGGGCGGGCAAGGTGGCCCCGGTGGGCCCCGTGTTCCAGCCGGACAAGTTCGGCATTGCCCTGCCCACCGGCTCGCCTCTGCTGGAGGCGATCAACACCACGCTGCTGGACATCAACGAGGATGGCACCTATCAGCGTCTGCAGGCAAAATGGTTCGGCAACGGGCCTTGACCCGGCCGATCTGGCCGCAAGCACAGGGCGCGCGGGCGGGAAGGCCTCAAGGAAAGGAAGGCACATGTCATTCTTGAAGAAACTGTTCGGCGGCGGCAATGATGGCGGGGACATGCCCCCCAGGGTGATCGGGGAGGAGACCTATCAGGGGTTTACCATCCGGGCGCTGGAAATGGTTGCGGGGCGGGAATATCAGTTGTGCGGGGAGATCGAGAAGGAAATTGACGGCACGGTGAAGGTGAGCGGCTTCATTCGGGCCGACAAGCTCGCCTCGAAGGAACAGGCGGCCGATGTTTCTTTGGCCAAGGGGCGCCAGATCATCGACGAGCAGGGGGACGGTCTGTTTTCTGAAGGCGGCGGCTGGTAGGCAGGTTTTCCGTTTCTGTTTGGGATGCTGACGGGGCCTGGGAAGCGTTTGGTTGTTTTGTGCACCATGACATTTCCTTTGTCTGTTCCCCCTCCCCAAATGGGGAGGGGGGAGTTGACCGGTCAGCCGAAGCGTTTCTGGCGGTCGCGGCGGGCCAGAGCCCAGGCGAGGGCGCCAAAGGCCAGGGTATAGGCCAGCAGGCCGATCAGATAGCGGGTATCGGGCACGGTGTTGGCGATGGCGTTCCAGGCGAATTCGCCCATCTGGCGCGTCGGGGTCCAGATGGAGATGTTCCGTACCGCGGCGGGCATCTGGGAGGGGGGGATCCACAGGCCACCCAGAAAGGCCAGGGGCAGGAAGATCAGGTTGGCCAAGGCCGGTGCTGCCTTGGCGGAGGCAGCAAAGCTCAGGGCTATGCCCATCAGGGAGGCGGGCACCGCGATCAGGGCGCAGATGGCCAGAAGGCGCGCGGACTGTTCCAAGTCAAGAGGGGTCTTGCCGAACAGAAACGAGGCAGCAAGCACCAGCAAGACCGCAACGAGGGTGAAGGCTACCGCGGCCACCATCTGGGCCATGGCGGCGGGCAGGGTCGCGCCGGGCAGGGTGTGCTGCCAGGTGGCGAAGGGCTGTTCCCGGTCCTGGGCGCTGCTGGCGCCCAGCTGGTAAAAGGCGATACCCAGCACCGCATAAACGGCAAAGGAGCCGACGGCCATCTGGGAATAGATGCCGGCGGGGGGCAGGGAGGCGCCGAAGAAGGAATAAAGCATCATGGGAAACAGGATGGTGGGCGTCCAGAAGCCGGGATTTCGCAGCAGGCGCTTCAGGTGCAGGGAGGTGTGGGCAAGGAACAGGTTCATTTTTCGGACTCCTTACTGGAACTGGTGTTCTGTGTGGCGTTGTAAAGGGCAATCGCTTCTTCCAGCGAACGGGGGGATACCTTGAGCTCGGAAAAAGGCTCCCCAGACTGCACCAGTTTCCGGATGACATCATCCGAATCATTGGTGATCAGGTGAAAGCGGTTGTCCTCCCTGGAAAAGGTCTGCGAAATGAAAGGGCCGGGGGCGTCACTGGCAAGGCTGACGCGGTTGAGGCCGAAGGTTGCCTTGATCCGGGCGATGGTTCCGTCCATGACCGTTTTGCCATTGTCGATCATGACGATGCGGTCAGCGATGGTTTCGATTTCCTGCCAATAGTGGGAGGTCAGGATCAGGGAGCCGCCATCGGCAACGTAGTTCTTTGCGATGCGCGAGAAATCCTTCTGCCCCTGGGCGTCCAGTCCGGCGGTGGGCTCGTCCAGAATGGCCAGTTCCGGGTTGCCGGCAAAGCACATGGCCAGGGCCAACCGACGGCGCTGACCGCCGGAAAATCCCTGAACGCGCCGGTCGGCAATGTCCTGCAGTCCGAACAGTTTGATCAACTCGCCAATGGGGCGGGGATGGTCGAAATGGACCGTGGTGAAGGCCAGCAGTTCACGGGGGGTCAACTGGGGCGGGAAATCCGTTTCCTGGGGGGTGATCCCGACCCGCTTCATGGCGGCGGGAGTACCCGGTTTCTGGCCGAACAGGCTGGCGGTGCCCGATGTGGGCTGGCGTAGCCCTTCCAGTATGGACAGGGCCGTGGATTTGCCCGCCCCGTTGGGGCCGAGCAGGGCGACGGCCTGGCCTTGATGGATGTCCATGGACAGGTCGTGCAGGGCGCGGGTGCTGCCGAATGTCTTCGTTACATTTGACAGGCGGGCAATCAGGGGTGGGGCAGTTTGAGTCATGGCGGTCCGTTTCGCTTCGGGTTGAACAAATGGTGTTGCCAGCGCAGTGGCTGAACCTGAATTGGCGGACGGGGTCGGCCTGTTCAACGGCGTGTTCGCGGGGCGACATTTTTGTTCGTGGAAGCGGTGGAAATGCGGGCTGCATGCGGTTGGCGAAGCGCGAAATGCACTCCTTTTGCACGGGAAAGGGGGGGGAATCGGTTTACTGCAAGACAAACGCCCGCCTTGTCGGGGCGGGCGTTGCATGGTGCGCGAAGCTGGTGGCGGCTTTTGCGCTACTTTTCCAGATAGCGGAAACTGTCGATGGTCTCGCCGGTTGCGGTCAGGGCCAGGTCGTCGAGGGTTTTCAGGTCAAACCGGGCGCCCACCACATTGGCGACGGCAAACACCGAGTTTTCATCGTTCGGGTTGAGATAGCCCACCACATGCAGATACATGCGTCCCAGATTGGGGTCGATATACTGGCCTGCGGTATCGACCACTTCGATGTCACCGATCTGGCGGCGCAGGGCGCCCAGATATTCGCCCCCCTCATAGCCCTTGAGAGCAGTGGGGATAGCCTGATTGATCAACAGGTCGGCCATGGTTGCCACCCGTTGTTC
>JALWTJ010000227.1 GCA_027082895.1 Hyphomicrobiales bacterium
GGGATGATCCGGCCCTGTTTCGATCCGGGCCTGCAAGAAAGAGGTAAATACTGCAATGTCTGATGAAATCTATCCGGTTCCGGCCCGGCATGCCGCAAAGACCCATGTCAACAGGCAGCAATATGAGGAAATGTATGCACGTTCGGTGTCCGACCCGGACGGATTCTGGGCCGAACAGGCACAGCGGCTGGATTGGATCACCCCATTTACCAAGGTCAAGAACACGTCCTTTGCCTATCCGGACATCTCGATCAAGTGGTTCGAGGACGGGGAACTGAACGTTTCGGCCAACTGCATTGACCGGCATCTGCCGGAAATGGCGGACAAGGTTGCCATCATATGGGAGCCGGACGAGCCGACGGACAAGGAACGCCGGATCACCTATGGCGAGCTGCATACCGAAGTATGCCGCTTTGCCAACGTGCTCAAGGAACTGGGCATTCGCAAGGGAGACCGGGTCACCATCTACATGCCCATGATTCCGGAAGCGGCGTTTGCCATGCTGGCCTGCGCCCGCATCGGGGCCATTCACTCGGTGGTTTTTGCCGGCTTTTCTCCCGAGGCGCTGGCGGGGCGGATCGTCAACTGCGAATCCGATTTCATCATCACGGCCGACGAGGGCCGGCGGGCCGGCAAACCGGTTCCGCTAAAGGCCAATGTGGATGCGGCGCTGGAAAAAGGGGCCAAGGTGTCCAAGGTGCTGGTGGTGCGCAACACCGGCGGCGACATTACCATGCAGACCGGGCGCGATGTGTGGCTGCATGAGGCGCTGGATGGTGTCTCGGACGTATGCGAACCCGAGGTGATGAACGCGGAGGCTCCCCTGTTCATCCTTTACACGTCCGGCTCCACCGGCAAGCCGAAGGGGGTGCTTCACACCACGGGAGGATACCTGACCTATGCCTCCCTCGCCCATCAGACCAATTTCGACTATTACAAGGGCGAAGTCTATTGGTGCACGGCCGATATCGGCTGGGTCACGGGGCATTCCTATGTGGTTTATGGCCCGCTTTCCAACGGCGCGACCACCGTAATGTTCGAGGGCGTTCCCACCTATCCGGATGCGGGCCGCTTCTGGGACATCGTGGACAAGTACAAGATCAACATCTTCCATTCCGCCCCGACCGCCATCCGGGCGTTGATGGGGGCCGGCGAGGAATTTGTCGAGCGGGCGGACCTGTCGAGCCTGAAGATCATCGGCACGGTGGGCGAACCGATCAACCCGGAAGCCTGGAAATGGTATTACGAAAAAGTGGGCCACTCCAATTGTGTTGTGGTGGACAGCTGGTGGCAGACGGAAACCGGCGCCTCCATGATCACGGCCTGCCCCGGGGCACTTCCCACCAAGCCGGGATCGGCAACCAAGCCGTTTTTCGGCATTCAGCCGGTGGTCCTTAACCCGGAAACGGGAGAAGAAATCACCAGTGAGGAAGCCGAGGGCGTTCTTGCCATCCGGGACAGCTGGCCGGGACAGATGCGCACGGTCTACGGGGATCATGACCGGTTCGTTGCCACCTATTTCGCCCAGTACAAGGGATACTATTTCTCGGATGACGGGTGCCGC
>JALWTJ010000228.1 GCA_027082895.1 Hyphomicrobiales bacterium
CAGAGCGTCCTGCGCCTTGCTCTTTTCCTGCGCAGCCTGTTTTACGCTGGCCTGAACCTTTTCGAAGGCGCGCACCTCGATCTGGCGGATGCGTTCGCGCGATACGCCATATTTCTGCGCCAGCTGTTCAAGGGTCTTGGGTTCTTCTTCCAGCCGGCGGGCGATGAAGATTTCCCGTTCCCGTTCGTTCAGGACATCCATGGCGTCCCGGACCATGGCCATGCGGTCGGAAAACTCCTCGTTTTCGCCCAACACCGTTTCCTGGGAGGGGGTTTCGTCGATCAGCCAGTCCTGCCATTCGGACGTGCCTTCATCCGAACGCATGGGGGCGTTCAGGGAGGTGTCGCCGGTCAGGCGCTGGTTCATGGAAACTACTTCGTCTTCGGTCACGTTCAGCCGGTTGGCAATCTGCTTGATCTGGTCCGGGTGCAGGGCGCCATCGTCAATGGCCGCGATCTGGCTCTTGACCTTGCGCAGGTTGAAGAAAAGGCGTTTCTGGGCTGCCGTGGTGCCGATCTTGACGAGGGACCAGGAGCGCAGCACATATTCCTGGATGGAGGCCCGGATCCACCACATGGCATAGGTGGCCAGCCGGAATCCCTTGTCCGGGTTGAACCGCTTGACGGCATGCATCAGTCCCACATTCCCTTCCGAGATGACTTCGGAGATGGGCAGGCCATAGCCCCGGTATCCCATGGCGATCTTGGCCACGAGCCGCAGGTGGGACGTGATCATCTTCTGGGCGGCTTCCGTGTCCCCATGCTCTGCGTAGCGTTTGGCCAGCATGAATTCCTCATCCGGCTCGAGCATGGGATATTTGCGGATTTCCTGCAGATAACGGGTCAGTCCGCTGTCTGAACTGATGGTGGGCAGATTTGACTGGGCCATTCATGCATCCCTTCAAAAACAATCCGGCCTCCATGTGCGGAGCACCGGTCCGGCTGATGCCGGGTTTCATGTGGTTCCGGACGGTGGTTCTTGGGGTGTGTGTCCGGTTGCCCGCATGTCATTTCCCGCGCACCCGTATCGGCATGCACATGCGGAATGACATCATATAGGCAGGTTGATGGTCAATTTCACCCCGTAGCCGAAAAAAGCCCTGTCGGGGGCTTTCGGCCGCATTAATCGTCATATTACGATGAAAGGAGGCGCAATGCAAGTTTTTTGTCATGGTAAGGGTTCTTGCGGTGGTTCCGGGCATTTTGTTCAGCGACGGGGCGGGATCAGTCCGACAGGTCGCAAAGGGCATTTTCCAGATGGGCAAGATCATCCGGCAGGGGGGCGTCAAAGCACATCTCCTCCCTGGTGACCGGATGCCGGAAGCCGAGATGGCGGGCATGCAGGGCCTGTCGGGGCAGGGCCTCCACCCGTTCGCGCAAGGGGGCGGGCAGGCGGCGGGCCTTGGTGGCGAAACCGCTGGCATAGGTGGTGTCCCCGATCAGGGGATGGCCGGCATGGGCCATGTGCACCCGGATCTGGTGGGTGCGGCCGGTTTCCAGTTCGCACAGGACCTTGGCAATCTGCCAGCCCGGGCCGGAAAAGCGGGCAAGGGTCGTGAAA
>JALWTJ010000229.1 GCA_027082895.1 Hyphomicrobiales bacterium
GCATTTGCAGGTCAATCCGTCGGTGGTTCTGAAACAGGGAACGGACGGGGATGGGGACGGCAAGGTGGATGTGCACCATTCCCTGGCCGACGCCCTTGCCACCAGTGCGGTTCTTCTGAACAGTTTTGGTTATGTTGCGGGTCAGGACTGGGGATTTGAAGTCACGCTTCCGGCCGGTTTCGATTACGGGCTGGCGGGGCGCGAAAACTGGCACGCTATCGGTTTTTTTGCTGATCTGGGAGTGCGGCGGGTTGCCGGCCGTCAGTTTCGGGACAGGAATTTGCAGGTGTTTCTCTACCTGCCGGCAGGGCGGGAAGGACCCGCCTTTCTCATGACCCGGAACTATCTGGTTCTGAAGGCATATAATTTCAGTGATTCCTATGCCCTGAGCGTCGCCCATCTGACGGACAGGCTGAAGGGGGGTGGCCCCTTTGTCGGCCAATGGCCGGTGGATACGATGTTCCCCGATCGGGAGCAGCGGCAGTTCATCCAGCGCCGTTTGCGTGAACTGGGTTACTATCAGGGAGAGGTGGATGGCCGTATCGGGCCGTTGACCCAGGCGGCCTTCCGGAAATTTCAGCAGGCCCGCGGGTTGCCTGCGGACGGGTTCATCACGCTGGATGCCGTTGATCTGCTGGCCCCGTGATTTTTGCAGGGAAACCGTTTGTGCCTTGAATTGGCCGGGGTTGCTGCGTATCAGCAGGGGCGGAGAGGTTGATGTTTGAGCGAGCAAGGTTTTTCTGGCTTATCATGCTTTTCCTGCTGGTCCTGCCGGTGGGGGGGATGGCGCAGGGAACGCAAGGGGACGGGACGCCGGTACGGGTGGCCCAGGCCCGCAATCTGTTCGATCTTCTGTTTGGCCCCAAGCAGCCGTCGCCTCCTCCCGCCGTGACGCAGCCGCGCCAGACCCGCCATCCGGCGACCCAGCGCACGGCACCGCGCGTCGTTGTGCCCGAACCCGATATCGTGGAGAAGGCGGAAGGGGCCACCCGGCTGGCCATCTTCGGGGATTCCCTTGCCATTGATCTGGCCAAGGCCTTTCAACGGGCCTATGCGGATGATCCCAATCTGGTGATCGTGGGCAAGGGCGTGGGCTCGTCCGGTTTCGTGCGGGATGATTTTTTTGACTGGAACCAGGCGCTGGCCGATGAAATCGCCAAGGACAGTTTCGATCTGGCGGTGCTGATTATCGGTATCAATGACAAGCAGCCCATCGGGCGCGAACGGCCGCTTTCGGACGCGTGGAAACTTGCCTATCGGGAGCGGCTCGACAGGTTCATTTCCCAGATGCGTGCTGCCAACAAACCCCTGATCTGGGTGGGGCTGCCCCCGATGCGTTCCGCGTCCTATTCCGCCGCCATCAGCGAGATCAGTTCCCTTCACCGGCTGGCAGCCACTGCTGCAGGGGTGGAATTTGTTGATATCTATGATCGTTTTCTGGGGGAGAACGGGCGCTATTCGCGCGATGGCCCGAACCTGAACGGACAAGTGGTGCGCATGCGCAAGAGCGACGGCATTCATTTTTCCGCTGCCGGATCGGACAAGCTGGTGTTTTTCAT